>CANODD010000188.1 GCA_947564705.1 uncultured Dorea sp.
CCAGTCCATCATTCCTTCGCTTACTCTCATATGGCCTTCCTCCTGGTTTCCGGAGGCTGCCAAGGTATTATCGGTATCTGGGTGAATTGTTGGAGAATGGTGTGGAGCGTATTTCTTCTAACGATTTGAGCAGGAGGATGAAGGTCACTGCATCCCAGATCCGTCAGGACCTTAATAATTTCGGCGGGTTCGGGCAACAGGGGTATGGATATAATGTGAAATATCTTTATACGGAGATCGGTAAGATTCTTGGTTTAGAAGAGGACCACAACATGATTATTATCGGAGCCGGCAATCTTGGACAGGCATTGTCCAATTACGCGGCGTTCGAGAAGAGAGGATTTATCCTGAAAGGGATCTTTGATGTGAATCCAAGACTTCAGGGCATATCAATCCGAGGCGTGCCTGTACGTATGATGGATGAGTTGGGTGAATTTGTGAGGGAGAACGACGTGGAGATCGCGGCGCTTACGATTCCCAAGGAGAATGCGATTGAGGTGGCGGATCAGCTTGTAGAGAACGGTGTACGGGCGATCTGGAATTTTGCGCACACGGATCTGAGTCTGCCGGAGCACGTAATCGTGGAAAACGTGCATCTGTCGGAGAGCCTGATGCAGTTATCTTATAAGATCAGCCGATATAATGAAGAACACAACAAACAGTAAAAGCAAAGACGTGTAAGGACGGCATGTATATACAGGCGGATATTACACGTCCTTTCTTATTTTCATTTCCGCGGGCAGCCGGGCAGGCGGACATGCCGGCATGTATATTCAGATATTTTTTGCGGGCAGAGGAGGCATAGAAAGATGAGGTATTTGGTAAACGGAGCTCAGATGAAGAGCGCGGATGCGTATACGATACAAAAGATGGGGATACCGTCTATGGAGCTGATGGAGAGAGCTGCCGGTTCCTGCGTCCGGGTGATGGAGGAGGAAGGATTTGACCTGTCCGCACCGTGTGTCGTGTGCGGATCGGGAAATAACGGCGGCGACGGATTCGCGATCGCGAGGATGCTGATGAACAAAGGATATCCGGCGAAGGTTTGCTTCGTCGGGAACGAATCCCGCTGTACGGAGGAGACCCGGCGGCAGATGGAGTTGTTATCGGAAATCGGAGGAAGGATAAGCAACGAATATGAGGATGGTGAATATAGTATCATTATAGACGCGATATTTGGCGTAGGGCTTGGCCGGGAGATCAAAGGAGATTACCGGAAAGTGATCGAGAGGATGAATGCCGCGGATGCGGTGAAATTTGCGGTCGATATGCCGTCCGGGATATCGGCGGATACAGGAGAGATCCTGGGGATCGCATTTCGCGCGGATATCACGGTGACTTTTCAACTGGAGAAGACGGGACTTGTGTTCTATCCGGGAAAAGAATATGCAGGCAGGGTTCAGGCGGCGGATATCGGGATTTATACAGGATGTCTGGAACAGGACGATCCGATAGCATATACTCTCGGCAGGAAGGAGCTGAGCGGGCTCCTTCCCGTCCGCAGGGCGGATTCGAATAAAGGAACTTATGGGAAGCTGCTTATGATTTCGGGAAGCGCCGGGATGTCCGGCGCCGCGTATCTGAATGCAAAAGCGGCATATCTGTCCGGCGCCGGGCTGGTCAGGATCTATACGCCTGAAGAGAACCGGATTATTCTGCAGCAGCAGCTTCCGGAGGCTATTGTGACGACTTACACAGAGTACAGCGGAGAAGAGATAGAGGAGCTGCTTTCGTGGGCAGACGCGGTTTGTATCGGTTCCGGTCTCGGAACCGGCGAGCTGTCGTGCAGGATATTAGAGAAGGTACTGGCGGATGTGAAAGTCCCCTGCCTGATCGACGCGGACGGATTGAATATTCTGGCATGCCACGGGGAATATCTGACATCTTTTCTAAAGGACAGGCGGGACGAGAACCTATTGGTATTGACTCCGCATATGAAGGAGATGTCAAGACTCCTGGGGATAAGTGTGTCAGAGATAAAAGCGCGGCGGATGGAGACGGCGGGAGAATACGCGAAGCAGATCGGAGGAACCTGTGTCCTTAAGGATTCCAGGACCGTAACCGTGTCGCCGGAGGGGAGAAGTTATGTGAATCTGTCCGGCAATGCGGCAATGGCAAAGGCGGGTTCCGGAGATGTACTGGCAGGGGTGATCTCCGCGTTTTTGGCCCAGGGGCTTCGAGGGCACAGCGCCGGAGCTTTGGGAACGTATCTTCACGGAAGAGCGGGGGACCATGCGAGAAGACTCTATGGAAGTTACAGCGTACTGGCGGGAGACCTGCTGTCGTGCTTAAGTAAAGCATTTATGGAACTGGAGGAAGAGCACTGTGAAGAATTATAGCAGAGTATGCGCAAGGATCAACCTTGACGCGATCGCATATAATATGGACAGGATGAAGGAGAATCTTGCGGACGGCGTGAAGATGATCAGTGTGATCAAGTCGGATGGATACGGCCACGGCGCATTGCAGATCGCGAGATTTCTGGAAGCAAAGGAATATATATGGGGATATGCGCTGGCGGCGCTTGACGAGGCTGTTGTTTTAAGGAAAGGGGGGATTGAGAAGCCCCTTCTTGTGCTGGGATGTATCTTCCCGGAACAATGGGAGGAGATGCTGGAGCATGAGATCCGTATGACAGTCTATACGGAAGAGACGGCCCGCCAGGTGTCGGAACTGGCGGTGAAAGCCGGAAAGAAAGCATATATACATATTAAACTGGATACAGGAATGGCACGTCTCGGATTTCCGGTGTGTACAGACAGCGTGTCGCAGATCGCGGCAATCAGCCGGATGCCCAATCTGGTGATAGAAGGAATGTATACACATTTTGCGAAAGCAGACGAGACAGAGAAAGGGTTCACATTGAAGCAGCTCGAAGATTATCTGTGGATGGTGAAGGAGCTTGCGGACAGAGGCGTGACGGCGGCGTATCATCACTGTTCGAACAGCGCGGGGATCATCGATGTGAAAGAGGCGAATATGGATCTGGTCCGCGCGGGGATCGCAGCCTATGGATTATATCCGTCAGAAGAGGTCAGGAAGGAGAACGTACCTCTTAAGCCGGCGATGGAGCTGGTCAGCCATGTTACTTATGTGAAATGGGTGGAAGAAGGAACGCCGGTCAGTTACGGTGGGACATTTATCACAGAGCGGAGAACGAAGATCGCGACGATCCCGGTGGGATATGGAGACGGATATCCCAGGAGCCTCTCGAATCAGGGATATGTGTTGATTCATGGAAAGAAAGCGCCGATCCTCGGACGCGTATGCATGGATCAGTTTATGGTTGACGCGACGGAGATTGAAGACGTGCAGTTCGGCGATAAAGTCGTGCTGATCGGTGAAGACGGGGAAGAGAGGATTACGGTGGAGGAATTAAGCGATCTGTCAGACAGATTCAATTATGAGTTTATCTGCAGTTTCGGCAAAAGAGTGCCGAGAGAATATCTGTGTCAGGGAAAAGTAGTGGAGCAGATGGATTACTTTGCATAATCTTGTATTGTGATATCGGCGCGGGAATGTGCCGGGGCATATTCTTTTTTATGAAGGAATGATTTTTAGCCTCTATATAGAATACATCCGAGAAAGATGGAAATACTTATCTTATCTTAAAAAAATCGGAGTGTGAATAGAGTGCAGGTAAGACGTGGAGATATATTTTATGCAGATTTGAGCCCGGTTGTGGGTTCGGAACAGGGAGGAATCCGTCCGGTACTGGTGATACAGAATGATGTGGGCAACCGGCACAGCCCGACGGTCATATGCGCGGCCATCACTTCAAGGATGAATAAGGCGAAACTGCCGACTCATGTGGAGATCGACGCAAGGCGCTATCAGATCGTCAAGAATTCGGTAATATTGATGGAACAGGTCAGAACGATAGATAAGCAGCGGCTTAAGGACTTGGTATGCCATCTGGATAAAGAGATAATGAACAAAGTAGATGAAGCCTTGAAAGTCAGTTTTGAGCTTCATACATAGCAAAGGAGTATGAAACAAAGGTTATGGAGGATGGGAGTTTATTTCAAAGGATGAAGCATCTGCTGAGAGCGGATGACGAGCTGGATGAGAGTGCGCAGAAGGAAGCGGCGGGGCTGATCCATAATATTATCCGTTATCTGGATAAGGACGCGAAGGATATTATGACTCATCGGAAGAATATTATCGCGATCGACGGGGATGAGCTTCTGGAGGACGCGCTGCGGTTCATGCTGGATGAGAGTTTCTCAAGATTCCCTGTCTGCGACGGGGAGATCGATTCGATCATCGGAATCCTGCACCTTCGGGAGGCGATGTCCTGTTATCTGGACGAAAAGTTAAGAAAGATTCCGTTAAAAGACCTGAAAGGATACATAAGACCCGCGGCATTCATCCCGGAGACGAAGAGCATCGACACATTATTTAAAGAGATGCAGGCGGATAAGAACCATATTCGGATTATACTGGACGAGTATGGGCAGACTTCCGGTCTTGTGACCATGGAGGATATCTTAGAGGAGATCGTCGGAAATATTCTGGACGAACATGATGAAGAAGAGGAGTGGATCAGGAGGACCCAGAACGGTAATTATATTGTGAACGGAATGGTGGGACTCGAGGATTTGGAGGAAGTGATCCCGGTCGTATTTGAGAAGGAAGAGTTCGAGACGCTGAATGGATTCCTGATCCATGAGCTGGACCGGATTCCGGGGGAAGACGAGCAGTGTGTCGTAGAGTATGGGGGATATCGGTTCACGGTGCTGCTCGTAGATAATAATACAATCCAGAGAGTTAAGATTGAAAAACGCTGGAAAGAGTGATAGAATAATAAACGGCGAAAAATATAAGCGGGGGATTGAGATATGTCAGGACATTCAAAATTTGCTAATATCAAGCATAAAAAAGAAAAGAACGATGCTGCAAAAGGAAAGATATTTACGAAGATAGGAAAAGAACTTGCGGTTGCGGTTAAGGAAGGCGGAAGCGCTGATCCGGCGAATAACAGCCGGCTTCGGGACGTGATCGCGAAGGCGAAAGCGAATAATATGCCGAATGATACCATCGACCGCAATATTAAGCGGGCGGACAGCGATGCGAACGCTGCGAATTATGAGCATATTACATATGAAGGGTACGGACCGAACGGTACGGCGATTATCGTCGAGACGCTGACAGATAATAAGAACCGGACGGCTTCGAACGTTAAGAACGCGTTTACCAAAGGGAACGGAAATGTAGGTACTCCGGGATGTGTTTCCTTTATGTTCGATAAGAAGGGACAGATTGTGGTGGACAAAGAGGAGTATGAAGGAGATCCGGACGAACTGATGATGATGGTGTTAGACGCGGGAGCCGAGGATCTGTTGGAGGAAGAGGATAGTTTTGAAGTGCGGACTTCTCCGGAGGACTTCAGCGCAGTGCGTCTGGCGATGGAAGAAGCGGGCATTCCGATGGCGGCGGCGGAGGTAACGATGATTCCGCAGACGTATGTGGAGCTGACGGACCCGAAGGACATCGCGGGTATTCAGAAGACACTGGATATGCTGGATGACGACGACGATGTACAGGATGTATACCATAACTGGGATGAATAGCCGGCAGACTGCGGGAATGGGTTTTTAGACAGTCTGTCAGCAGGGAAGGAGCAAAGAAGATGAGTAATTATAATATGGAAACCAAATGTATCCAGTCCGGGTATCAGCCGGGGAACGGAGAGGCGCGTATTCTGCCTATCTATCAGAGTACGACGTTTAAATATGATTCCAGCGAGCAGATGGGACGCCTGTTCGACCTGGAAGAGTCAGGGTATTTCTATACCCGTCTCCAGAATCCGACAAACG
>CANODD010000189.1 GCA_947564705.1 uncultured Dorea sp.
GAAGCGTTTCCATGCAAGCCTGGCTACAACCATAACGCAGCATGCAATGACCCACATAAGCGAGATAATAATCCGCGAATACACAGCTGTCTGTTTTGTCGCGAACAGATAGACGAATATTACAGACAGCAACGCTGTATTATGCTTTATGACTGACTTGATCTCAATCAGATATCCCCGTTTTATGATATTCTTATAACTGTCCAGGAAGAAGACGACACATACGTGAAGCAGCAGGATGATAATCCCAAGCCTTGCATAGGATTCATCCTCAAACGGCCACAAAAAACCGTTTCGGACTATGCACGCCGCCAGAAAAGCGAGTTCCAGGCACAGCGCGTCCAGCACCATAAAATCAAAATGCTTCAGCCACCCTCTTTTTCCTCTTCGGTACATCTTACACGCCTCTTTTCATCCGTTCCCGTACTAGTACAGCATTGCATTAAACTCTCATATCTCATTCAAAGATCATAACCCTTGGAGATAATGAATTTCTCCAATATAAACTATTCTCCCGCAGCATCCTCATAAAGCCCCGGATCATTCACCAGAACCCCCTGTACAAGATAACGGTTCTCAGGCTTATCTCCGATACAGGTGCTTAAGGTAATGATATGGTTCTGAATCCCTACCTCAACCCCTTCTCTGAAATGAGCTCCCATATCCCGGACCTGGAAAACTTTATCCAAATACTCCTGATAGCCTGCATCGCTGGTCAGGTTATAATGATAGAGGAGGTGTTCGTCGTCATACTCGTAAGCCGCGAAGATATCGTATACAAGCACCTTCTCCGGGCGATAGATGAAAGCGTAACGGTTCTCCTGGAAGAATGCCTCGTCCTCATAATTATGAAGCGTGCCAAACATCGTCCCATCCTTCATATTATGACCGTACAACACTGTGTTGCGGTCCTGGAACCCTTTATAGTTCCACAGCTCCGTATAGATACATCCGGGATATCCCTCGCTCCCGTCCAGATTATGCTCCAGATAATAGGTATCGTCCGTCTTATGCTGAACAATCGGATAATCCACTTTCGTACCGGGAATGTAGATCCACGCGTAGATGTCTTCATTCGTCTCCTGGAGCGCCGTCCAGTCGATCTCCTTTGCCGGTACTTCGATTCCAAGTTCCGCCAGCACATCATCTGCCTTGTTTCCTTCTCCGGCATCTTCCGCTTCTTCCGTCCCCGTCTTGTCCGTCTCCGTCTTCGCTGCAAGGTCTTGATATTCCTCCTGCGCTTTCTTCTCGGTACTATGCTTTTTAGCCATGCATACGATGATTACAACCAGCGCAGCCGCGAAAACCAGGAGTAAAATTATATATATAAGCTTATTCTGCTTTTTTTTCGAATTCATCTTCTTTTCTGACTGATTTGACTTTCTGTCCGTCTGTCCGTCTTTCCTATCTGTCTGATTCAACTTACCGTCTGTTTGTCTGTCTTTCCTATCTGTCTGATTCAACTTTTTGTCCATCTTATCCATCTCATCCATCTCTCTGTCGTTCTTATTCGTGAGAATCTTCCTCTTATTTCTAAAGGAACCAGAGACCGCTAAACGCGCCTCTGATCCCTCCAATCACATGTTACGTTTCTTTGCTCTTCTCAAATATACCGTTTAAACGATATATCTTCCAAATTACGCGTTAAATTTAACTTTGCTTCCGCAAACTGCAATTCCTGCTACGCAGATCAATGCCAGTACCGGTAAAATCGGAAGCTCGGCGCCGGTTCTTGGTGAAGTACCTGGTGTAGTACTTCTGACAACATTTGTAGTAGTTGTCGTCTTTGTCGTTGTTGTTGTTGTTGCTGTCTGGTTGCTGTCTTCATCCTGCTTTGGTGCTGCAGGTGGAAGTTTTACAACAGCTACAGGTGACAGATTTGTAAAAGTAGCCATTACATAGCCGTCTCCTACGACATCCGGAGTGATTCTTTCCCACTTCCCGTTGTCTTTTCTCTGGTGCAGAAGGACGATATTATCCCCCTTCTTTACGCCTGCTAAGTTCAATGTGATCTGGACACCGCCTTCCGGTATCTTTCCGTCATATGTGACATCAACAACTGCAACGATATCTTCTGCTTTCGCACCTGCTGCGCCAAGCTCTGTAGCTACAGCAGCTTCTGCTGCTTCCACTGTCTGCTTCGGTGCAGTATAGACCGTTACATTCTTTGTTGGAGACGTCACTTCGTTAGATTCCGTTTTCGGTGATTCAGCTGCAAATGCAGTCATGCCCATAGCAAGGACCATAACCATTGTAAGCAAGCCAGCGACTGTCTTTCTCATGTCCACATTCCTCCTTTCTTCCGTTGTTCACATGTGATTCTATATATTAAGCGCCGCATTGCACGCAATGCCCCGCCTAATACCGTTACTGTGGTCCGGCTCCCGGTAAAGTATCCTTTACTCTGATCCGACTTCCTGATAAAATACCTCCAGCACCAGGTCATAGAGCGCGTCGTCGTCTACATAATACTCCTCGTACTCTTCTCCCATGGTTACCTCCCCCGG
Organism: uncultured Dorea sp.; assembly: GCA_947564705.1. GTDB lineage: Bacteria > Bacillota > Clostridia > Lachnospirales > Lachnospiraceae > Sporofaciens. Next base: position 2,508 of record CANODD010000189.1, read on the forward strand.
AACCGTGTACATCCGGCTGTCGTCGAACTCATAATCAATAAACTCTGTGATCAGGGCGGTAAAATCAGCGTCCGTCACCAGATATTCCGATACGGAATTATAGATATCAACCGCTTTGCCGGGATTCCCGGCCACGGCTGTTTTTAACTGCGTCATATACTGCGTAATATATTGCTCCTGCCTTAACAGACGGTCGCCCGCACTGTCGAATTCGCTGGTATCCCTTTTTCTGAGATAGGAGTAGGCTTCCTTTCCATTCAATCTTCGGGTTTCCCCTCCATGCAGCTCCACTGCCCGGTCCGGATCGCTTAAGTCCTGCAGCACCGTGACTTCCACGCCTCCCACCGCGTCGTTTAACCCGGGGATACCTCCCATATTAATGGATAAGTATCCGCTGATGGGAAGGTTGTAGAAGAGATAGGATACCGCGTCTACAGACCGGGAACAGCTGTAATGTTTCCCGTCCCCATAGCCATGCTGCAGGCAGATCTGGGCCATGGCCTCTTCTTTATTCAGGCCGTTCTCATCACAGCGCTCAATCTTTGTCATTGTATTACGATTAATCGAGATCACAGATACCTGTTCACTGCCGGAATCAAATACGATAAGAAACATCGCGTCCGACTGCCCGCCGCTTATACTGTCCTCTGCCTCGACGACCGGCTCGTCCTTATCAATCCCCATCAGCAGATAGGATCTGATATCTCTGTTGTATTTATAATTTTTCCCGTTATGGCTGACTACACCCTCCTGCCATTTCTCCTGCGCCGTCTCCTGCGCCGGTTCAGACTTCCTGTCCTCGCTGGCTGATGTCCGGGTGCGGCGCAGACCGATCACAACTGCTATGGCCAATAAGACCACAAGGATTGTAGATAACAGCGCGAACCATATCCGGTAGCTTTTTCTATCTATCTGCAGCATCTGAATACTTTGGCTCCTCTCGTCATTGCCCTGCGCCTGCCTGGGCAAGCTTCTGTGTCAGGATATATCCCACCGACTGTTCGATGGTTTCCAATGGGATCTCATTACTATTCGCGGCATTCACCACTGCCTGGTATGCCTCTTCAAAATTCGCGGGGCAGTATAGTAGATTGACCCCGCTCTTTACCGCCGCCACGGCGGCATCCGCCGGGGAATGACTGCCTGTAACAGCCGCGTCCGACAGAGAATCCGTCATAAGGATTCCCTGATACCCCATTTCATTTCTCAGATAAGAGACCGCCTTTTCCGACATGGAGCACAGTATCTCTGCCTCCCCTGTCAGCGGTTCGCATAGGGTGTTCCCTAAGATAATACATTCGGCGCCGGCGTTCACTCCCGACTGGAATACCAACGCTTCGTTGTCTTTCCAGCCGCTCCAGGCTTCCTCGCTTCCATAATCTTTTCCTTTGCCCGGGAAGGTTCCGACTGCCGTACGGATTCCTTTCCCACGGCTGGCATGGATACTCTCGGCCAGCATCATAGACGCCGCGGAAGCATCTGCCCCATAACATCTCCCGTCATGTATGCCGTCCGTACCTCCGGCGAGTTCGGCCGCCGGCATCAGGTTCATATTGAATCCTTCCTCCGCCAGATATCCCGCGATGGCGTCTGCCGCCTGCGCTGCTTCCTGGGGCTGTCCCCCGTCTGCGACCTCTGCCGGCGACTTCTGTATGTCAAAACCATTTGCCGCGGCAAGGGGGGAATACCCCTCCCCTCCAAGTTCTTCTACCGCAAGGAACATCGGAAGCCCGATACGTTCATTGCTGTACTGCTGCGTCCCGTTAAGCATCTGCTGCGTCTGACCTGCATTCTTGAAATTAACGGTCCCGTAGACCAGACCGCCTACCGGGCAGGCGTCGATCGCACCTTTTGTATTCTCACCGGCCACTTCCACCGCGTCGCTGTGCGTCAGGGCCTCCGGAGTAATCAGGAACATCTGCGCCACCTTCTCCTCCAACGTCATAGAAGCAATCTTGGACTGTACTTCTTCCGAGAACACAGGTGTCCCTCCCTCCTGGGAAAGACTGTCCCCGGACTCATCCTCCGCTTCCGAACCGCCGTCTTCACTTCCCGGCTTCCTATCGTCTTTTTTAGCAATAAAGTCCTGCCTGTCCTGTTCTCCTTCTGCCCGGGCTTTTGCCTGGCTTTTGCCGGTTTGCACAGCCTCTCTTCGCATATGTACAGCCCCGAACAGAATCACTGCCGCCAGGACGACCGCTTCAATCGCGATCAATAACTGAAATACATTCCGGGGTAATCTCATCTTGCTACCTTTTTATCCTTTTCGTCCCTTCCATAATAACTGCCGTAATAGCTGCCATAGTAACTCCCGTAATATCCGCCGTAGTAATGCCCGTAAGCGCTCTTCTTCATCTTCACCTTGTTCAGCACGGCGCCGAGGATTCTCACCCCGGACGCCTCCAGCTGCTTCTTCGCGCCAAGGATCATACGGCCGCTCGCCATCCCCTGGGCGACTACAAGGATCGCGCCGTCGCAGTATTTCGCAATTACCGCCGCGTCAATCGCCGCCCCGAGAGGCGCACAGTCCAGTATCACATAATCAAAATGCTTCCTCCCGAACTCAATCAGATCCCTGAAGTACCTCTTATCCAGGATCTCCGTCGGGTTCGGCACGGAAGGCCCTGCGAATATCATAAAAAGCTTGGCCACGTCCGTCGTATACAGCACTTCGTCCAGCTTCTTCTGCCCGGACAGGAAATGGGATAACCCGTAGATCTCCCCGCCTCCTCCGTCCTTCGCCCGGAGACGTCCGATCAGGACTGATTTCCGCATATCCGTATCAATCAGCAGCACCCTCTTTCCCGATTCCACCAGGGAACGTGACAGATCCATCGACACCGTACTCTTCCCTTCATTCGGGATGGAACTGGTGATCAGGATCGTCTGGATGTCGTCGCCGCAGAACTGTATATTTGTCTTCAATGCACGGAGAGATTCCTTCATCGCATATTCCTGTTCTTTTATATTTCCAAATGTCACAGCGCGCATTTCCGTCTACTCCCTTCTTCCTTCGCTTCTTTATTTCGCCCTGGCTTTTTTCACAGCCGGGCCTGCCGGTTTCTTTTTCTCTTTTTTCTTCTTCCTGCTGCTCTCCCCGTCGTCTTCATGCTCTACCTCAGGCAGGGAACCCAGAAGATTCATTCCCAGTTTCCGTTCCACATCCTCCGCTGCCATGATCGTATCATTCAGCAGATAGATGACGACAACCACCGCCGCCGCTAGGAACAGTCCGATAAACGCGCCGATCACAGTATTCTTCATTACATTGGGGCTGACCTGGTTTCCGTCCGCATATCCTTTCT
>CANODD010000190.1 GCA_947564705.1 uncultured Dorea sp.
ATTTCATGAAATACAGGCCGGTGTGAGGAATGGCCGAAAATTGGAGGATATTCGGGAGGCGGTATCCGGGTATCTTCATCAGACGGGATTTCAGGACAGGACGCTTAGGCAGTATCATGTGGATATTATGGAGATGATAAGTTCTCTTTATCGGTTTGAAACAAATCAAGAGATAGCGGCGGAAATATTTCCGGAAAATATGAAGGAACTGTATGCCCGGCTTCTGGATATGGACGCATCCGCGCTTGAGAGATGGCTTACGGATACCTGTCTGTCCTTTCACGAAGAACTGTTGGACGCTAGGAATCAGTCTGCAAGGTCTTTTATAACAAGAGCCAAGGATTATGTGTACAATCATTATATGGACGAGACGCTTTCTTTGGATGGAGTATGTCAGTTTTTGGGTGTGTCTAATTCTTATTTTTCCACTATATTTAAAAAGAAGACGGGAAGTTCCTTTATTGGTTATCTGACTGATTACCGGATGGACCAGGCGTCCCGACTGCTGATTGAAACCAACGACAAGAGCTATATGATTGCAAAACAGGTAGGCTATACAGACCCGAATTATTTCAGTTATGTATTTAAGAGGCGGTTTGGGGTATCTCCCTCCAGATATAGGACAGAGCATGCGGAAGGTGAAGAACAGAGGTGAAAAAACTAAATTTGACGAAGAAATACCTGAAATATATTACTGATATCAAGCCGAGAGGAATGCAGTCAACGATCATGATGGTGTTTTCCTCTATCTCTGTCGCAGTATTGTTAATCCTGGGCATTATGATGTATCTGAGGGTTTCCGCCTCTTCAAGGGAAGAGATGATCAGGAGTACGGAGAAGCTTATGGAGCAGGCCGGAGAGAATATGGAAGATTACCTGGTGAGTATGCGGCAGATATCAGACGCGGTTTATTACAATGTGATAAAGGAGAATGATTTTTCTGATAAGGATAATGATATCCAGCAGGGGATGAAACGTGTTTATGAAGCCAATAAAAGCAATATCAGGAGTATTGCGATCTATAATGATTACGGAAGCCTGATGGGGGCGGAGCCGGTTATTTTACAAAAGGAAGATCCGAACGTTACCAGACAGGCCTGGTATGAACAGGCAAGAGCCGAGATGGAGAATATGCATTTTTCGACGCCTCATATCCAAAATCTCTTTGACGATGCGTTTCGGTATTATTGGGTAATCTCCCTAAGCCGCGGGGTAGAGCTGACGGACGGCGGCGTTCCGCAGACGGGGGTTCTTCTGGTGGATATGGATTATTCCAGTATCTCGCGGATGATGAATCAGATCAATGCAAAGAACAGCGGCCAGTACTATTATCTGTGCGACGGAAACGGAGAAATCATCTACCATACAAGGCAAATGCAGATCAATAACGGCATATACAGTGAAGACAGCAAGAAAGCTGCGGTCTGTAAGGACGGAGTCTATGACGAATTTTTTCAGGGTGAACGCCGTAAGATTATTGTGAATACCATCAGCTATACGGGATGGAAGTTGGTAGGCGTCATTCCGTATTCTGTATTTACGCATGACATGTTTGATATCAGGTACTTTATTGTATTGCTGATTCTTCTGATGGCGATGATGCTGGGGGTGGTAAACAGGGTTGTATCCGTCAGGATATCCAGCCCGATCTTAAAATTAAACAATTCCGTTCTGGAATATGAGGCAGGAAAGAAGCCGGATATATATATTGGAGGTTCTATGGAAATCCGGCATCTCGGCGATTCTATACAGCGGTCTTATGAGCGGATCGATATGCTGATGCATAAGATTGTCCTGGAACAGACAGAGCGCAGGAAAAGCGAGCTGGATGCCCTGCAGAGCCAGATTAACCCGCACTTTTTATACAATGCCCTGGATTCCATCACATGGATGATCGAGGGGGAGAAAAATGATGAAGCGGTGTTTATGATATCTCAGCTTGCGAAGCTTTTTCGGATCAGCCTTTCCAAAGGGCGTACTGTCATCACGATAGGAGAGGAGATTCAGCACGCGCAGAGCTATATGAATATCCAGAAGATTCGTTACAAGAACAGATTCAGTTTTGTGGTGGATGTGGACCAGGCGGTCTATTCCTGCTGCACTGTAAAATTAATCCTGCAGCCAATTCTTGAAAATGCGATTAATTACGGGGTGGGCAGTATGGACGAGGATGAAGGCGGGGAGGTTAAAGTAACGGGAAAGGAGCAGGACGGAGAGATTATTCTGTCGGTAGCAGATAACGGATTGGGAATGTCCGAAGAAGAGGCCTCTTATCTGTTGACAGACGGTAATCGGATTCATAAGCAGGGATCGGGAGTCGGTCTTGTGAATGTAAATAATCGAATCCAACTCTTCTTTGGGAAGGAGTATGGACTTCAGGTGGATAGTGAGCCGGATGAGGGAACCGTTATATCCATTCGTTTTCCGAGTATCGTGTACACAGAAGAGAACAGAAAGAGGCTTGAAGAAGGACGGCTCCTTGGAGGAGATACGCCCGTAGATAAGGAAGGAAGAGATGAAAAGCAATAAAAATATGTTTATCCTGACAGAAGCGGTTCTCGCCGTGTTGGTTATTATAACGGCCGCCGCCATGTTTTTGGGAAGAAGTACCCACGGACGGGGAAGAGTTGCCGTGATCGTCAGGAATTCTGACGAGAGCAGATGGGCGGCGTTTAAATACGGACTCAGAATGGCGGCGCAGGATAAGGAGATCGAGCTGTTCGTAGTCAGTATGGGAGAAGACTTAACAGCAGAAGAGGAAGAAAAAGCGATTGAACGGGAAATAGCAAACGGGGCGGACGCAGTGATTGTTCAGCCTGCTCCGGGCAAGGATACAGGGAAGATGCTAAAGAAGATGAGAAAGAAGATCCCTGTCCTTTTGGTGGAATATCCTGCGTCAGGGGAGGAGACGGCAGAGGATATTCCTACTGTACAGCCGGATAATTATGCGTTGGGACAGGCTCTGGCGAAGGAATTGCTTAAGGATTATAATGAAAAAGTGGAAGGAAAGACCATGGGAATCATCTCGGAATACGGAGCGTCCGCGGCTTCCCTGGAGAGAAAAAGGGGTGTGACGTCTGTTTTGAAGGATATGGGAGTAAAGGCAGTATGGGAAGTTTCCGATCTCTCCGGTGAGGACGGAAATACCGTACTGGAACGGAAATCAAAAGTGGATTTTGTCATTGCCCTGGATGACTACAGTCTTGTGATGTCCGGAAAAGCGGCTGCAGCCAAGAATCTGCACGGAGCGTTGGTATATGGGATCGGCAATTCAATGGAAGCAATATATTGCCTGGATACGGATTATGCACGGTGCCTTGTAGTGCCGGATGATTTTGATATGGGATATCAGAGTCTCGCAGAGACGGCAGAAAGCTTTGGGTTTATTTTTAAGAAACCAAAGAATCGGATAGTTTCCTTTACGGTGATGCGGAAACAGGATCTGTTTTCAAAAGAAAATCAGGAAATTCTTTTTACGATGAGCCAGTAGGGATAGTTTTTGGAGTGAAGTTTTATTGATAGGAATGTCCCGCAGCAGGACAGGGTGGAGTTGTTATGGAAATGAAGAAAGTACTGGCGGCCGGAATTGTAGCTTGTATGGGAGCGCAGCTTTTTTGCTCCTGCGGAAAAGAGCGGCCGAAGGAGGAACGGCAGGTATATATGGGGGTTGCTTATTACGATCAGAGTGATACGTTTATCAACGCGCTGGTTGCCTGTCTGAAGGAGGAGATCCAGGAGTATGAAGAGGAGGGGGTTGAGACGGTCACGTTGATGCGCGGCGCAGCGGGTTCTCAGCGGACTCAGAACGATCAGGTAAAGGAATTGATCGACATGGGATGTAATATTCTCTGTGTGAATCTGGTAGATCGGTCGGACCCGTCGGAGATTATTGATCTGGCCAGAGAAAAAGACGTGCCGATCATATTTTTTAACCGGGAACCGGTCGCGGAAGATCTGAGACAGTGGGACAGGCTTTACTATGTGGGGGCAATAGCGGCGCAGTCCGGCGTTATGCAGGGAGAAATGGCGGTTGAGCTGATAGAGGCAGATCCGGGAATAGACCGCAATAAGGACGGAAAGATTCAGTATGTGGTGCTGGAAGGGGAAGCGGGACATCAGGATGCTATCATCCGTACGGAGAATGTGGTGGATACTTTGAAGAGGAATGGGATTGAAATTGAAAAACTGAGTAACGGGATTGCAAACTGGAATCGGGCGCAGGCACAAAACCAGATGCTTCAGATGATCAGCCAGAACCAGAATAAGATTGAACTTGTCCTGGCGAATAACGACGATATGGCCCTTGGAGCCATCGACGCATATGCGAAACTGAATTATACAGAATCTGCCCTTCCGGTGTTCCTGGGGATAGACGGAACGGATGCGGGACTGGAGGCAGTCAGGGATCAAAAGCTTGCAGGGACGGTGTACAATGATAAAGAAGGTCAGGCGGAAGCGATGGCGGAACTTGCTATCGCGCTGACAACCGGAGAGGGGATGGATAGGATAGAATTTGAAAATGAACAGTACATTTATCTGCCTTATTTTAAGGTGACGCAAAGAGGGGCGGAGAATCTGCTTAAAAGAAAGAATCGGTGACGGATACCGTGTAACATATAAAGAACTGGAACGCATTTTAGGAGTAGCACAGTCCACTTGCGCCGGGATCGTAAACCGGCTTGCATTAAAGAAACTGGTGGACTGTTTTACCGGCCCAAACGACAAGAGAATGAAACTTGTCCGGATCATCCCGGCGGGTGAAAAATGCTGTCAGGACGCTACAGAGAATATCAGAAAACTGGAACAAATCATGTTTCACGGCTTATCTGAAGAAGAACAGACTGTATTTCGCAGCCTGCTCCAACGGATATACGAGAACATGAAATAGATGCATTACTTCCTAAATTTTACGCAAATATCGTTTAAACAAAAAGCAGATCCATATAGCGGATAAAACAAATGCAGGAAACATATAAAGCGGCATATTTTCTAAAATAGCTTTTCCAATCCAAAAAGAGGGCAGCAGAGATATTACATACTGTATATCTGATTTAATGAAAAACGGGATAACAGCACCAAAAATAGTCAGCGTAGATAACTTCGTTACTGCCATACCCTCCAGCTTGTTTGATGAAATCGTCAGTACAAGCAATGCAACAATCATGCCCTGCAAGGTTCCTCCTGCCGCCAGCAATAAAATGGTAATCGAAGAAAGAGGCGTCAGTTTAAAAACAGGAAGCAGAATAATAGTCGCAAGAAATGCAATAACAGAAGGAACACCAAACCGTGCAGCTATGTAACCTGTCTTTCTTAAAGGCGTAATGAATAAATAGACGGCTGTCTTTTCATCCCTTTCTTCTAAAGAAATCATTGCTGAAACAAAGCAGAACATAGTGGACGGCAGCATTGCAAACAGGATGTCAACCAACTTGTAATAGGGAGAAATAATTGCCGTTATATGAAAATTGTCTGTCAAAGCAGATTCTATGAAAGGTATGGCAAACCGAAGGAAAAAGCCTGCAAGGATTGGCGCAAAACAAGATACAGACAACATCATGTCCCGCCGCATAGCTGCCGTCATTTGGAAAAAGCTCAATCTAATTGCTTTCATAGCTTTACACCTCCCATACTGTCCCACATTTTCAGGACACAAAATCTTGAAAGCACATATAGAATTACCGTCGTTGCCACCACGCCCAAAAAACCTATTGCGGACGAAGAATGCCCTGAAACCATATCCATACAAACATTGACAGGATAATACCCGCACCATGCAGGAGTAATTTTAAATA
>CANODD010000191.1 GCA_947564705.1 uncultured Dorea sp.
AGGCTTAGAAAAGCAGCAAAAGAACAGGAGCATTCACAGGGGGATGTATATTCCCGGATTCCGTCACAAGAGACGGATCTTGGGATTGCAGTGGATGTGAGGAAAGCATTCTTTCTTTTGGATGAAGAGGAACAGATGATAGTAGGGTTATCCGTCTTCGGCGGATATAACAGCCAGGAGATCGGCAAGAGCCTGAAAATGAATCCGAATACGGTGCGCTCGAAGAGAAGCCGTGCGCTTCAGAAGATGGAATGTGTATTGAGATGAGTCAAAGGAGGCGGTTGTATGGATAGGAGAGAACAAGAGGTGCTTGACAGACTCAGGGAGAAGACGGCGGATGTGGAAACGCCGGAAAAGCTCAGACCGGAGAATGTCTGTCAGATGTTAGAAGAGAAGGAGCAGGGACCGGAACGGGTTCAGAAGATCAGAAAGCGTACGTGGAAAGCCTGTGCACTGGCGGCGGCCTGTGTGGCTGTCGTGTCACTGGCCGTATGGAAGATGCCGGGTAAGAACCGATATCTTCCGGACTCGGAAGTCGGGAGTACGTCTGCAGGAAGGAATGCGGACCGGTCAGAAGGGAAAGTGGCGGATGGGAAAGCATCGGAGGCTGCGGACGGCGGCGCCAGGGAAGAGATAGCCTGTGCCAAAGATTATTTTCAGGTATATGACTATATCAAAGCATATCAGGAATCTATGAGGCAGGCCTCCGATTATCTGAATGAGGAATCTTATGAGGAGGATTTGTATGTAGAGGAGGCTAAGAGCAGCAGTAATGCGGACAGAAGCGTAGCGTCTGCGGAGGCGGCAGACGGCGCCGATATGGCGGCGGATACAGGGGGAGCCGAATATATCGCGGAGATGGGGGCGGCAGACAATGCGTCCGGTGAATATTCGGAGACGAATGTCCGGCAGGAGGGTGTGGATGAAGCGGATATTGTAAAGACAGACGGACGGTATCTGTATGTGCTGGAAGATAACAACAAAGAGATTGCCGTGATCGACACCAAGGGACAGAAGATGGAGAAAGCGGCTTCCATCAGCGTGGAAGACAGAGGAGATAACTGCAGTATCTACGAATTCTATGTGATACCGGATCAGAAGAAGCTGGCATTGATATGCGGCAGCATGGAGTCTCAGTTCATGTTAGAGCGGTATCCGGGTTACATGGGTTCGGGGGCCCAGGAGACAACGACGGTGATCACTTATGATATTCAGGACCCGAGTCATCCGTCGGAAGAAGGAGATGTAAGCCAGAGCGGGAATTATAATTCGTCACGAATGTCGGACGGTTACTTATATCTGTTCAGTGAGTGGGGGATTAGTATCATGGATCATATGGAGCCCAGAGACTATATACCGATGGTCAATGGGGAAAGTATAAAAGCAGAAAATATCTGCCTGCCCCCCGGCAGAGAAGCGTACAGGTATGAGATCGTCACGGCGGTAGATCTTGAGAAACCAAAGGAAGTGAAGGATAGTATAGCGTTATTTTCCAAAGGCGGGCAGATCTATGTAAGCAATGAAAATATTTATTATTATGAAGAGGAATGGAAATACAACGATACTGTGAGTGATTGTGTTACCACAGTCCGCAAAGTTGCGTACAAGGACGGAGAACTGAAAGCGAAAATTCAGGGGGAATTCAATGGTTATCTGAATGATTCGTTTTCAATCGATGAATACAAAGGCAATCTTCGCGTGGTGACGACAGAGGGCGAGACGAATTCGGTGTATGTCCTGGATAAGAATCTGAAGAAGATCGGTTCGATCGAGGACCTGGCGGAAGACGAGAGAGTTTATTCCGCGAGATTTATGGGAGAAGTGGGATATTTCGTGACATTCCGTGAGACCGACCCGCTGTTCAGCGTAGATTTGTCTGATCCGAAGAATCCGAAGATTGTCGGCGAACTTAAGATACCGGGATTCTCAGATTATCTTCATTTCTATGGAGAAGACCGGCTGCTTGGAATAGGTATGAACGTAGATGAAGGTACTCAAAGTACGGACGGAGTGAAACTATCCATGTTCGATATCTCGGACAAGACGGATGTAAAAGAGACGGATACTTATGTGCTGGAGCATGTGTACAGTACGGATGTCTCTTATGATTATAAAGCGGCGCTTATCGATCCGACCCGGAATATCATAGGTTTTTCCGGATATAGCATGGGGGGAGAGAAGTATTTCCTGTTTGAATTCGATGAGGAAGAAGGTTTCATCTGTAATATGGAAGAAGATATTAACGGAAACGGTATGAGTGGTACCAGGGGTGTTTATATCAAAGATACCTTGTATGTGGTGCAGGGAAATATCATCGAGGCATATGGATTGAAAGATTATAAGAAGGTGGATGATCTGATACTGTAAAATGATTTCTGCTTTTGCGGTTGGAAGGTTGTTCCAAAGAACGGCAGTTCGGGATGTCCCGAACTGCCTGTGTATTGAAAATGGGTTACTAACCGCACAGTATAATTATCTGACCAGAGACAGGCGGTCTCTTAATACGGGTCCAAAGGTTACTGCTATGACGATCTTCGCCGTGTCTCCAGGCAGATAGGGAACCACGCCGATGGAAAGCGCGGCGGTAAAGGACAGTTCCATCTGGAATGCCAGCCATGCCGTACCAAAGATATAGGCGACGGCGGTTCCGAGGATCATTCCGGCGACGATAAGGGATCGTTTGTGGGCAAAGTGTTCCGCAAAGATTCCGGCCAGTATAATCATGAAGATGAATCCGACCAGATAGCCGCCCGTCGGTCCTGCGAGTTTGGCTAATCCGCCGGTGAAACCGGAGAAAACCGGAAGTCCGGCGATTCCGAGCAGAAGATAGATGAGAAAACTGACGACAGCGTCTTTCCATCCAAGGATATAGATGCTGACCAGCAGAACCAGGTTCGTAAGAGAGATCGGAACCGGGCTTATCGGGATTGGAATGGAGAAAGGCGCGAGGATACAGGTTACGGCGGTTATCAGTGCGATTAAGACTAACCTTTGAGTTGAGGTTCTGTTGGCTGCCCTGTTTGTATTGGCAGTGTCGATGGGTGTGATACGTTTCATGATGTTGAAGCAACTCCTTTCGATGATCTGTGCAATGCTTCTTTTGAAAAATATTAGCGTATTTGCACGGTTTTAGCAATAAAGTATTTGAACTTACTAGAAAGAGTATAAAAGAAACGGCGAAAATTGTCAACTAGAAAATATTAATGGTTAACAATCGGCTGACCTGGCGATTTGATAAATTGTATAAATTTTAAGAATAATATATAAAAATCTGACAATTTAAAATGGAACAGCATATTATAATTTTTTTGCAAATAAAATTAAAAATAGTATTGACAAATAGAAACGACAGTGATATTATATAACCAATCCAAAAGAAATCCGAAAAAGCATTCCTGACGAGAAAGGGAATCAAGAAGGATATCTGGAAATAATTGATTAAAGGAGGCTTAATCCATTGGACAGTGTAAAAGAAACATTAATTCAATATGTTAGTGGTATGGCAGATAGAAGTTCCCGTAGAATAAGCCTTAACCATAGAGGATAGATAAACCGGTAAACGAATGAGAGAAAGAACCGGAGAAGAAGGATGCCGGATAAAATATGATTTCTGCAGACATATTGAAAATGATACCACATTAAAATTCAGTCATATTAGAAAATGTGTGAAGAAACATTACCTAGTATAACTGCTTATCACCGTCATAACGGTCATACAGATAGCGGATGGATAATAATCTAGAGGGGTATATCCGGAGTTGGGGACGTGTATACGGTAGAGTAAGGCAAAAGGGGACATTAAAATCAAAGAAGAATCCTCCGGTTATTAAATATAAAATAAAACTTCATAAAATATAAGGCGGCAGATCTGACGAGAGAATCAACAGATCTGACCGCTTTTATTTTCGCAGAACAATAGGGCACACCTATGCGGAAAATATGCATATCTTATAATATATTATATAATCGGTTTTTTGATAATTTTAAACGTATATTTTTGACAATGCACATGGCGTATGATAGAATTATATCTGTAAAAATGTAGAATCATACAATTTTAACAAATTTTTTGAGGTGAGTAATTTGGATAAGTATGAATATAGGGTGAAAACAGAACAGATGCAGGAGTATCTGGAGAAGAAGCAGTATAAGAAGGCAATGGAAATTGCAGATACGATTGATTGGCGCAGGGTCAAGAATGTAGGAACTTTGAATACGGTAAGTGAAATATATGAATATAACGGAGAATATCAGAAGAGCAGGGATATTCTGTTTGTTGCGTTTGATCGATCTCCGGGGAGCAGAAAGATCGCGTATAGGCTGGGGCTTCTGGCTTTGAGGATTAATGATATAGAGGAAGCGGCTGACTGTTATGAGGAATTTGTAAAACTGGCGCCGAAGGATCCGAATCAGTATATATTAAAATATAGAATTTTAAGGGCGCAGGGCGCTCCGATCAGCGAGCAGATCGATGCTTTGGAAGATTTTAAGAAAGCAGAATATATTGAAAAGTGGGCGTATGAATTGGCAAGGTTATATCACGAAGCAGGAATGACGGCAGAATGCCTGGAGGAATGCGATGATTTGATCTTGTGGTTCAGCGAGGGCAAATACGTCTATCAAGCGATGGAGCTTAAGATGCAGTATAAGCCGTTGACTCCGCTGCAGCAACAGAAATATGACGCGCGTCCGGGCGCGTATAAAAAGTCCAGATCGGTGAAACGGGATACGTCTGCTAGAATGCCGATTCCTCTTGATGAAGTCATCAGGGAGGAGGAAGAGCCGGTTAAGAAAGAAGCGGTGGTAAAGCCTGCGCAAGAGGAGCGAAAGGAAGAAGTACGAAAAGAGGATGAGACAGAGGCCGAGCTTCCGGGAGGGGGAGTTTTACAGGAAGAGAATGAGCCGGAGCCGGAAGAAGGGTCGTCAATTACAAGAGTTGTGAAGGGTGCGACCCTGCAGGAGGCGATTGTCAGCGGTATGGCGCTTGCCAATGGGATACGCAGCGTAGAGAAGACGATGGCAAAAGTCAAGGAGGGGATACGTCAGGTTACCGGTCAGATACGTATGGATAGTTTGTTTGAGAAGGGCGAAGAACCGGCGAAGCCGGAAGACATGCCGGAGGATGCGCCGGAGTCTGAGGAGCTGACGATAGAGGAGGATGATCTTCTTGCGGCGATTGAACCGGAGCCGGTTGAGAGACGGAGTCCGGCGGTTGCAATCGATCAGAAAACGAGCGCGCTGCGGGCTACCGGTCAGATGCGTATTGAAGAGATTCTTCAGGAATGGGAAGCGAAGCAGAGAGCAAATGCCGAAGCTATAGAGAGACAGAGAGAAGAAGATGACGAAAGACTGCGCAGAGAGCGGGATGAGATAGAACTGCGCAAGGAATTGGATCGAAGAGAGGCAGAACGTAAGGCGGCAGAAAAAGAGTCGGATAAGAGGCTGGGAGAGAAAGAAGCGTTGCGAAGAGCGGCGGAGCGTAAGGCGGTGGAAGAAGAGGAGGCGCGCAAAGCGGCTGAGGAAGAGGAGTTAAGGCGTAAAGCGGCGGAAGAAGAAGCGGCACGTAAAGCAGCGGAAGAAGAAGCAATGCGTAAAGCAGCGGAAGAAGCGGCGCGTAAAGCAGCGGAAGAAGAAGCAATGCGTAAAGCAGCGGAAGAAGAGGCAATGCGTAAGGCAGCCGAGGAAGAGGCAGCCCGCAAAGCGGCGGAAGAAGAGGCGATGCGTAAGGCGGTCGAGGAAGAGGCAGCCCGCAAGGCGGCGGAAGAGGCCCGTAAGGCAGCCGAGGAA
>CANODD010000192.1 GCA_947564705.1 uncultured Dorea sp.
TTCCGTCCGTGCATGACCTGTACAATGAGATTGCCCGGATGTTTACCAGCGGTGATTTTACCGTGGTACGAAACTTTGTGGAGTCTTACGGTATGTATGCGGCGGCGGTATCGTTTGCACTGATGATCCTGCAGTCTGTCGCGGCGCCGCTTCCGGCGTTCCTGCTGACATTTGCCAATGCAAGTCTTTTTGGTTGGTGGCAGGGGGCGATCCTTTCGTGGTCAAGCGCAATGGCAGGCGCGGCGGTTTGTTTTTTTATTGCACGGATTCTAGGCCGCGACGCGGTGGAAAAGATTACCAGCAAGACAGGGCTTAAGCAGATTGATGTTTTTTTTGAGAAGCACGGGCGATTAAGCATTTTGATTGCAAGACTGCTTCCGTTTATTTCTTTTGATATCGTAAGCTATGCGGCTGGCTTAACATCCATGTCATTCTGGAGCTTTTTTGTCGCGACGGGAATCGGACAGCTTCCGGCAACGATTATTTATTCATATGTGGGAGGTATGCTGACCGGAGGAGCGCAGATGCTTGTGACGGCGCTTATGATACTTTTTGCTTTATCTGCGTTGATTGTACTTATCAGGCAGCTTTATGCGGAGCGGCAGACGAAAAAAGAATAAGGTAGAAGAATAATCATTTTATTAGTGAAGGAGAGCTTTTCATTATGAAAAAGAAATTATTAAGTGTATTATTATGTATGACAGTGGCGGCAACTCTTGCCGTAGGATGCAGTTCTAATTCGGATGATGCAGAGAAGACGCCGGAGAATACTGCAGACGAACAGACGGAGGATACGGATGCTGCGGACGACACGGCAGAAGATACGGCAGATGTAGAGTCTGTGGATCAGAGGAAGGTGTATGTAACGCCGGAGTGGGTGAAAAGTGTGATCGACGGAAATCAGGCAGGTTATGAGGATGCGGTCATTGCAGAGGTTACATATACCGGCGCTTTGGATGACAGCGAGTCTTATAAAGAGGGACATGTTCCGGGGGCAATCCTCGTTGGAGATACAGAAGTGGAAGACGCAGAAGGTACAGAGGAAAAACCATATAATCTTCTTACTCCCGAAGAGGTTGAGTCTTATATGCTTTCTCACGGTATTACCAAGGATACGAAGGTGATTCTGTACGGCGAAGATCCTTCGGGCGTGGGCCGTGTGGCATACGCTTATCTATGGGCAGGTGTTGAAGACGTCAAGATTTTGAACGGCGGATTGAATGCATGGGAGAAAGCAGGATATGAACTGGAGACGGACGTCAATGAAGGAACGAAAGCAGATAGTTTCGGTACTGCGGTTCCGGCACATCCGGAATTCTGGGTATCCATTCAGGACGCGAAGGACAGACTTGAGAATGACGACAACTTTAAGCTGGTAAGTATTCGAAGTGAAGACGAGTGGCTTGGAAAGTCAAGTGGTTATAATTATATTGAAAGAGCCGGCGAGCCGGAAGGCGCAGTGTGGGGCAAAGGCGCAAAGACTGCGTTTGACGTGGCTGATTTTACGGATGAGGACGGAGTAGTCAAAGATTTAGAAGGGTTCAAGAAGGTATGGGAAGACTGTGATTTTACACTGGATAACCATCTTTCCTTCTACTGCGGCACAGGCTGGCGCGCAACGGTTCCGTTCCTGGTACTTTATGAAAACGGATATGACGATATTTCCGTCTATGACGGCGGCTGGTATGAGTGGCAGATGAAGTCCGATTATCCGGTTCAGGTAGGAGATCCGGCGAGCGACGACTGTGAGCACACTACGGTAGATAAGCTTCCGACGGATAAGGCGGCAGCAGAATAATCGAACAGGCAAGTGAGACGTCAGGGCATGTTTTAAGCATGCCCTTAGTGTTTTTAATATCGATAAATTGCAGTAACGGCAGAAATAGTAATAGAAGGGTTGGAGAATCTATGAAAAAAGTACTTTATATCATATCGGATCTGCTTATTGCGGCGCTGCTTGCGGGGGCATATATAGTACAGTATTTTGCAAAGCGTAAGCTGGGAATGAACCGTTGGATTGTGTTTAAAATTTCGAAAGTGAAAGAAGCGCTGCCAATCGAAATTCTGCGGTATGCAGCAGTAGCGGCAGTGGCGGCGCTGGTAGTCTTGCTTATAATAATGTATGGAAAGCACAGGAGAGAATGTAAGAAGATAGTCTTTCCTATAGTAATTGTTTCAGTCGTGCTTGCGGTATTCTATTTTGTGTTTACGCTCTATTTTTCCCAGGAAAAGATCCGCTCGTATTATCTTGCGCTTCCGCTGATTGGTCTGGCGAATGTGGTGCAGTTGATAAAGGCTTTTGCTGCGGTTAAGATGTGCAGGGTTAAGTCATGAGGAAATATATAAAGATCATAACATTTGCAGTTATCATAGTACTCATACTGGTGTTCAATCATCGTTTCGGATGGTCAGAATATCTGTCTGACGCGGATAACCTGATGTTCCTTAAGAAGACGGTGGAGGATAATTTTCTACTGGCTTTGTGCATCTATATAGTGCTGACTATCATCGGCTGTGTGGTGCTTGCGCTTCCGGGCATTACCTTTGCCGTTGCGGCGGGGATACTCTTCGGACCGTTCATGGGGATATTCGCATGTCTGATCGCTACGACGCTCGGCGCCATGCTTGCGTTTCTGGTGGGAAGATTCTTTCTCAAGGAATCGGTAAAGCCTATGCTTGAGAAGAACAAGCTGTTGAAGAGGCTCTTATTTTCGGAGGACGGAAAGAGCGACATGATCGTGCTCATGATAACGAGAATGGTTCCTCTCTTTCCGTATAATCTGCAGAATTTTGCCTATGGGATTACGGATATCGGATTTTGGAAATATTCTATATTTACGTTTATCTTCATGCTGCCGGGGGTGTCCTTTTTTACTATCGGTTCCGCAGGGCTTACGGCAGAAGAGGATAAGTGGAAGTATTTTCTCACCGCAGGGGTTCTTGCGATATTGGTGACCGCAGCCGGAGTTCTGATTCAGAGAAGATTTCTTGGAAATGTGAAGGAAGAGGCAAAAGGAGATTAGATGAGACGAGCAATCATTTTGTTTACCAGGGTTCCTATACCCGGAGAGACGAAGACCAGGCTTATGCCGTTTTTATCAGGGGACGAGTGCGCGGCGCTGCACAGTGAGCTTATCCATAATGCTTCTCTGGCGTGTCAGGGAGCGGATGCGGATGTTCTTGTGTATTATGCTTTGCCTGAGGGCGGCTGCATGGGGGATTTTATAAAATTAGTCAAAGATGCCAGGGGTTTCTATCCGCAGAAGGGCAAAGGCCTGGGAGAGCGGATGGCGCGGGCCTTCGCGGAAACTTTTGCGCTGGGGTTTGAGCGTGTGCTGCTTACAGGAACAGATATTCCCCGGATAACGGCGGATATTTTCCTCCGGTCCTTCCAGGATCTGGAGAACTGCGACGCCGTGGTAAATCCCACCGAAGACGGCGGATATTATCTCATCGGATTAAAAAAAGCCCGGGAGGATATATGGGACGTGCCCCATTACGGTACGAATACGGTATTTGAGGATACGTTGTGCCGGCTTGAGGGGGCGGGACTTAGTGTCCGTGTGGGTCAGACCTTAAGAGATATTGACACGAAGGAAGATCTGATGGCATGGTACGGGTCCGACCGCTGTATCCACTGCGGGGCATGTACGGGGAATTGCCGTTTCCTTGAAAAGTATGGAATGAATCTAAAGGGATTCTCCGAACATCCGGAACTTGCTTATTCCTGTTTTCTATGCGGGCGATGCAGGGCGGTATGTCCAAAGGATATCGACGGAGCGCGTATCGCGGTTCTCATGCGGCAGATGCGTTCGGACAGGGTTTCCTATAAGAGTCTTTTGTGGGAGAAGAATCCGTATAAATTTGCGAATTATCGGAAGGGCAGGAAAAAGTCGGTCTTATTTCCGGGATGTAATTTTACAGCATTTTACCCCAGGACTACAAAATATCTGGAGCGTATCATGGCAGAGCATGGGATAGGGACGGTCTATGACTGCTGCGGGAAACCGGTCTATGAGCTTGGGCTTAGGGCGGATGCGGAGAATAGTCTGGAGAGGATTGCTTCCCGTTTGAAAGAGCAGGGGGCAGAAGAATTAATTGTCCTTTGTCCCAATTGTTATCATTTTTTTAAGGACAGGCTTGGGATTCCTATGGTGACGATCTATCAGAAGCTTAGAGAACTGGGGATCGGCCAGACCGTGAAGAAAGACAGGATTCCCGTCTATTATCCCTGTCCGGACAGGGATAATAAGGAGATGTTCCGGGAGGTATGCCGGTATTTGGAGGGGGAGATTACGGAACCCTTCGGAAAGGTTCAGTGCTGCGGGCTGGGCGGCTGCGCGGGTGTGAAGGAACCGGAACTTTCCCGGGAAATGGCGGAATCGGCGAGGAGAGACGGTGACGAGCTGTATACCTACTGCGCTTCCTGTATCAGTAATTTTAGAAGAAAGGGTATGGAGGGGGCGTATCATATCCTGCCGATGATTTTGGGAATAGAGGAGAAGGTTCCTCTTGGGATACAGCCTTTTATGAATCGTGCAAGGAGAAAATTATTGTAGATGAAGGTTTCAATTATTATTCCGATTTATAATGAAGAAAAGACGATACGAAAGCTGCTTGGGACCCTTGAATCGGTGAAAGAGAAAGCGGAGATTTTATTCGTGGACGGCGGGAGCACAGACAGGACACTGGAGCTGATACCGGAAGGGTATACGGTGCTTCAGGGAGCCAAGGGGAGGGCAAGACAGATGAACCTTGGAGCAGAGAAAAGCAGCGGAAATGTGTTGTTTTTTCTTCACTGTGACAGCGAGATTCCGGAAGATGCCATAGAGCAGATCGAGGCAGTCATGAAGAAGTACCGGGCAGGCTGCTTTGGGATTGCGTTTCATTCTAAGAATATATGGATGAAATGCTGCCAGATTATTTCCAACCACAGGATTAAGGACAGGAAGGTTATGTTCGGAGATCAGGGGATCTTTATACGGCGGAAGCTGTTCTTTGAGATGGGAGGATTTCCGGAGCTGCCGATTATGGAGGATTACCAGTTTTCTCTTACGCTTAAGGAGATGGGGGTCAGGATCGGAATTGCGAAGAAGAGGATCTATACCTCGGACAGGAGGTTTGCAGAAGGCGGAAGGTTAAGGGTTATGTGGAAAATGAACCGACTGCGGGCGATGTACAGGAAGGGGACGGAGATTGAGAGGATAGCAGAATTGTATAGAGATGTCAGGTAAGCACTCGGGGACTAGTGGTTTCCCATACTCTGTAACCTAAATTTGTGGTGTATTGTAGAAAAGTTGTAAAGATTACTTAAACAATCGAAAAAGTTACATGAGGCAAAAATAAGAAAATTATTTGTTATAATATACAAAAAAGGAGTGTTTATAAATGACGATAACAGAAAGAATAGCAAGATTACCGGTGGCAGTTAATATTGCTGATCCATTTCCGGCAAAATTGAGTCAGGCAAGTTCAGCAAAGGAACAAAATTCTGTTGTAACAAAATCGATAACAGAAATTTCCTCTTTGACAAAATCGTTGTATGCTGTGGATCGTCCTGATTATACAAAAGAAGATGCGATAAAAAAGCAGTGGAAAAAGATGAATACAATAAATATTCTTGATGTTTTAAAGGGGACAGTCGATACTTCAAACAGAGGTTTAAGTGCGAAGGATGTGGAAAGACAGATCCAAGAAGGTAATTTGTTAGATGAAGTGAGTGATATAGATTTGAGAATGCTCCAAT
>CANODD010000193.1 GCA_947564705.1 uncultured Dorea sp.
AAAATTTGTGTTCTTGATATTGAGTATTATGAGAAAGATAGAGCAGGAAAAAGCTTTTGATGAAACAGAAATGACCTGTCGAATCGTAATCGCACAGCAGGAAATTTTTTAGTTAAAGGTTGGAGTGAGAACAGAGAGCTCTATTATACAGTGCAAGGAGATTAAGTAAATGAGTGTTAATGAAAGAATTGCGGCGCTCCGCAGAGTAATGGAAGAAAAGGGAATTGATATCTATATTGTTCCTACGGCTGATTTTCATCAGAGCGAGTATGTAGGCAGCTATTTTAAAGCGAGGAAATACATTACGGGTTTCTCCGGTTCTGCTGGGACTGCGGTGATTACGAAGGATGAAGCAAAATTATGGACGGACGGAAGGTATTTTATCCAGGCTGCAAAGCAGCTGGAGGGAACCGTTGTAGAATTGATGAAGATGGGCGAGCCGAAAGTGCCGTCTTTGGAAGATTATGTGAAACAGACGCTGCCGGAGGGCGGAACGATCGGGTTTGACGGACGCGTCGTGGCGATGGAGGAAGGCTGCAGATATAAAAAGACGGCTGAGGAGAAGAGAGGAAAGCTTCTGTACGGGGAAGATTTGATCGATCAGATATGGGAAGGTCGTCCAAAATTGTCGGAGGAGCCTGTGTTTTCCCTGGATATTCGCTATACCGGAGAGACGGTAAAGAATAAGCTCGGGCGTATCCGGGAGGTTATGAGGGAGTGCGGCGCATCGACGCATATACTGACTACATTGGACGATATCTGCTGGACATTGAATATCCGTGGAAATGATATTGAATTCTTTCCGTTGGTATTGTCTTATGCCATGATTACTGAGAAGCAGGTACAGTTATATATCGATGAATCGAAGTTGAATGAGGAGATAAAGAAGAGTTTTAAAGAAGAGGGAATCATACTTCATCCTTACAATGCAATCTATGAGGATGTAAAAAATCTTCGGGAGACAGAAGTCGTCTTAATTGATCCTGCGAAGCTTAACTATGCGCTTTACAATAATATCCCGGAAAATGTGAAGAAAGTTGAACGGGCGAATCCGGAGATATTATTTAAGGCGATGAAGAATCCGGTAGAAGTGAAGAATATCCGTCAGGCTGAATTAAAGGACAGCGTTGCGCATGTCAGGTTTATGAAGTGGCTGAAGGAGAATGTCGGGAAGGCGAAGATAACAGAGATGAGCGCTGTTGATAAGCTGGATGAATTCCGTAAGGAGATGGGGAATTTCATCCGTCCCAGTTTCGAACCCATTTCATCATTCGGCGAACATGCCGCTATCGTCCATTATACCTCTTCTTTGGAGACAGATGTAGAGCTTTGCGAGGGTAATCTGTTCCTTACGGATACGGGGGCAGGATTCTACGAAGGTTCTACGGACATTACCAGAACGTATGCATTGGGAGAGATCCCCCAGATTATGAAAGACCATTTTACTTTGGTTGCGGTCAGCAATCTGCAGCTTGCAGGAGCGAGATTCCTGAGAGGATGTACGGGAATCAACCTGGACATTCTGGCAAGGAAACCGTTCTGGGACAGGGGATTGAACTTTAATCATGGTACGGGACACGGAGTCGGATATCTTCTGAATATACACGAAGGTCCCGCCGGGATACGATGGCAGTATTCGGCCAGAGATTCTCATGTATTGGAGGAAGGCATGATCTTGACGGATGAGCCGGGAATCTATATAGAAGGTTCTCATGGAATCCGTTTAGAGAATGAGCTTCTGGTATGCAAGGGAGAACAGAACGAATACGGACAGTTTATGTATTTAGAGCCGATCACTTATATTCCGATGGACTTAGATGCGGTGAACCCGGATATGATGTCGGAGGACGAGAAAAAGCTGTTGAATGCATACCATAAGACGGTCTATGAAAAGATTGCTCCATATCTGGATGAAGAAGAGAAAGAGTGGCTTAAGAAGTATACCAGGGAAATTTGATAAAATCAGGTGGGCGGCATTATAAAAAAATGTCGTCCATTTTGGTGATTATATTCCGTGGATTTCCATTAATTTGTGAGGTGAAGCAAGATGTATAGAGAAATTATAGCAGGGCTTACGTCCTTTATCGGGAAGAGTCCCACAGCGTTTCATGCGGTGGCGAATATGGGGGTGGTTTTGCGTGAGAATGGTTATCAGAGGTTGGACGAAGGAGATAGATGGAAGATCGTACAGGGAGGAAAATATTATGTGACCAGAAATGATTCGAGCATGATAGCGCTGAATATCGGGTCCAGGCTTAAGGACTACAGGTTTAAGATTGCTGCCTCCCACAGCGACTCTCCGACCTTTAAGATCAAAGAAAATGCTGAGATACAGGTGAAGGACAGGTATATGAAGCTGAATACGGAAGGCTACGGAGGACTTCTGTGCGCCGCGTGGTTTGACCGTCCTCTTTCTGTTGCCGGTCGGGTGATAGTAAAGGAAGGGGAAAGATATGCCGCGAGATTATTATGCGTTGACAGAGATCTGCTGCTCATTCCTAATGTGGCGATTCACATGAACCGTGAGGTGAACAATGGTTACGCCTATAATAAGCAGATAGATATGCTTCCGCTGATTGGGGGAAGAGAATGTAAGAAGGGGGATTTTAAGAAATTTATTGCGAAGGAATTGGAAGTAGAAGAAGGGGACATCTATGGTATGGATCTGTATCTTTATAATCGAATGGCGCCTTCTGTGTGGGGATTGAATCAGGAATATATTTCCTGTCCGCAGTTGGATGACCTGCAGTGTGCGTATACTTCTCTTCAAGGCTTCCTGCAGGGAGAAGACGACCATGCGGTCAATGTGTTCGCGTGTTTTGATAATGAAGAGGTAGGGTCAGGAACCAAGCAGGGGGCGGCTTCCACATTCCTGTACGATATACTTTACCGTGCGAATCTGAGTCTGGGAAAAGAAGAAGAGGAATTCTATCGTGCGGCGGCAAAGGGATTCATGCTTAGCTGTGATAATGCCCACGCGGTCCATCCCAATCATACGGATAAGACGGATGAAAATAATTGCGTGTATATGAATGAAGGAATTGTTGTAAAATCCCATGCCGGGCAGAAGTATACCAGCGATGCGTTAAGCATCGCCGTGTTCCGGGGAATCTGTGAAGATGCGGGTGTGCCGCTTCAATTTTTTTCCAACCGTTCTGATATGGTAGGGGGAAGTACGCTGGGGAATATCGCGATGTCACAGGTGTCTATGAACAGTGTAGATATTGGTCTGCCTCAGCTTGCGATGCATTCTTCTTATGAAACCGCCGGAGTTAAGGACAGCTATTATATGATTCGGGCTGTGAAGAGATTCTTTGAAAGTCATATAGAAGCGCTGCCGGCCGGTTTTCGCGAGCTGCCATAGAGGAATACGAGGAGGGAGAAATACGGAAGATGCGAAAGATACTGATGATAGGAACCGGAGGGACGATCGCCTCTACACCGACAGAATATGGACTGGCGCCCGGGCTTACCCCGTCTGATATTCTGTCTTATATTCCGGCGGTGAGACAGGTCTGCGAGGTGGAGGCCATACAGGTCTGTAATCTGGACAGTACGAATGTGACTCCAAAGCATTGGCAGTTGTTAGCGAGGACGGTAGAAGAGCATTATGAGGGATACGATGGTTTTGTGATCTGCCATGGAACAGATACTTTGGCATATACTGCGGCGGCGCTTTCTTATATGCTTCAGAATTCATCAAAGCCGATTGTGGTTACGGGGGCTCAGAAACCGATTCAGATGGATGTAACGGATGCCAGGACGAATCTTCTGGACAGTTTTATCTATGCGTCGGACGACGAATCCCAGGGAGTAAATATTGTGTTTGACGGGAAAGTGATCGCCGGAACGCGTGCGAAAAAGGAACGGGCGAAGAGCTACGATGCATTTTCAAGTATTAATTTCCCGTACCTTGCAGTCATTCAGGAGGGTATGATCGTGCGCTATATCAGGGAATCGGCTTACGAAGCGCCGGTCAGCTTCAGCTATGCTATGAGGGACAGCGTGTATGTATTGAAACTGATTCCGGGAATGCATGCAAGTATTCTGCCATATCTGTTTGAGCATTACGATTGTCTTGTGATCGAAAGTTTTGGAGTAGGGGGAATCCCCAATACACTGGTACAGGAATTCTATCAAGAGATGAAGAGATGGGAAGGCCGGGGAAAATATGTTGTGATGACGACTCAGGTGGCGAACGAAGGAAGTAATATGACGGTTTATGAGGTCGGTAAGCGTGTAAAACAGGAATTCAAACTTTTCGAGGCATATGATATGACGCTTGAGGCTGTAATTACCAAGATGATGTGGCTGATGGGAAAAAGCGTGGCGGATTATGAGGAAATGAAAAAGGGTTTTTATACAGAAATCAATCATGATATTTTGTTTACAAAGCGATTGGAAAGCGAATAAAGTCCTCCGGTGAACCGGCGTACGGTATCTATCATTCATTTGACCCTCGTGGCAGTCGCCGGGTGTGCATACAAACATGTCCGCTTGACCTGTTGCCCGAGGGAATGGATGATACCGTACGCCGTACGCCGTATGCTGTATTGTCTGTATTCGGATATGTTCTTATGCGGTTTTCAACGGATGCCGGATTACGGTTTTTAAGTTTGCCGGCTTACATCTTCGTGCATCGCTCAGATAGATCTCATGGTGACGGCGGTATCCGGCCATATCTGATTCATATCCTTGCGATTGGGCAAAGTTATCCATTGCGGTTATGGTTGCGGGTTCATCGTCGTAGGGACCGATGTGCATGCACTGAACACATAATCCTTCATCATAGGTAAGAAATTCCACTTTTGAATAATCGGTATTCTTCTTTGCGGAAGCTTCGCTTACGGCCCATTCGTATTCCTTTTTTGTTACAAATTCCGGAAGGCGTATCATGGAGATCCATTCAAAGTCTTCCTTTCTGGAATAATCGATGCCCTCTATGCCGGACTGCCACCAGAGTCCTTCCAACGGAGGCACTACATAGTCGAAATATCCGTCGATCTGATGATCACCCCGTTTACTCATTTTAATGGTAAAGGCAATTCCATAGAGCAGGCCAATGGATTGTTTATATGCTCCGCTTTCCTCATTGGGGTTCCCTTTTCCGCGAACGGCGATAAAGTTCATAGGCGGGATGGTAATGATCTCCGGTTTGTTCTTGGGCAGATAGAATTCCTTATATTCTTTCTTGTAATCAAACGCCATCTTTGTTTTTCTCCTTTCTCTTTTTTGGTTTTGGTTCGGGAAGCTCCCGGCAGGTCACTGTCACCAGATTTGTCAGAAGTTCCTGATCCTCGACGTCTTCCATGAGAAAATGGTTTTTCGCGCCTTTGTATGGAGGCGCTTCAGGAAGATTGGGACAAAGTTTCTGTCCGGCTTCGGTTATCTTGATAAAAAGCTGGTCGTCGCAGACTACGGCAAAGAACTTACCGTTGCAATAAAATCCATATTCTCCAAACATTTTCCGGTATGTGATGACTCCGGCATGCTGTAGTTGGCCGGCAATATATTCTACAAATTCGACTTTTGACGCCATAGTGATTCTCCTTATATTGTGATTGCGTCGGCTATTCTTCCTGCGTCAGACTCACATAGATATGGATCTCGGCGTGTTCCATATCGGCATTCTGATATTCTTCAAAATCACATTGGAAAGACCTCGGCAGATCCATCTGCCAGATTTCCTGCCATGCAGAAGCACCCACCATGTGGCACCCATCTCAGTGCTCGACAGTGTGCCG
>CANODD010000194.1 GCA_947564705.1 uncultured Dorea sp.
GATGTTAAGAGTAGGAGTCATCGGATGCGGCGGAATGGGAAGAGACCATATCAAGAGAATTACAGAGAGAACTCAGGGAGCAGAGGTTGTAGCGGTGTCGGACGTATTCGAAGAGGGTGCGAAGAAAGCGGCAGAGATTGCAGGAGGAGCCAAGGTTTATACGAACGGTAAGGATCTGATCAACGATCCGGACGTGGATGCGGTTCTGGTCGTTTCACCGGGGTTCGCACATGTGGACGATCTTCTTGAGGCAATCAAGGCGGGCAAGAGAGTATTCTGTGAGAAACCGCTCTGTACAACGGCGGAGGACTGCAAGAGGGTTATGGATGCAGAAGCGGCGTCCGGCAGACATCTGATCCAACTGGGATTCATGCGCCGGTATCACAAGGGTTATAATCAGATCAAAGACGCGATCGCAACGGGTGAGTACGGCGAGCCTCTGATGATGCACTGTACCCACAGGAATCCGGAGGTAGGAACGAATTATAACACGCCGATGGCCGTACATGATACGGTAATCCATGAGATTGATCTGTGCCATTGGCTGGTGGACGACGACTATGAGAGCGTACAGGTCATTATGCCGAAGGTTACCAAGTATTCACATTCCGAATTGAAAGATCCGCAGATTATGCTGATGCGTACGAAGAGCGGTATCTGTATCGATGTGGAGTGCTTCGTAAACTGTAAATTCGGATATGATATCAACTGTGAGGTTGTATGTGAAGACGGCGCCCTTAAGATGGGAGCTCCGATGGCTCCATCCATCCGCAAGAATGCGACCGCTTCCACGGAGATTACGACAGACTGCTTCGTACTGTTCAAGGATGCTTACGATGCGGAGATTCAGAACTGGGTAGACTGCGCCGGGAAAGATGTGATCGAAGGGCCTACTACATGGGACGGATATCTGGCGGCAGTTACGGCTGATGCGTTGGTAAAGGCACAGGAGACAGGCAATATTGAGAAAGTGGTAACGGTTGAGAAGCCAGAATTTTATAAATAAAATTTATAAATAAAAGAAAATGATTGAGCAGCAAGCAAAGCAGCCGGCGCTGACCATGCGCCACTGGTGCATAGCTCCCTCGCGGCATCCGACAAATGTGCATGTAAACATGTCCGCCCGGCTCGCTGCTCACGGGAATAAACGGAAATAAAAAAGACATAGAAAAAGAATAGATAGAGATAGAAATAGAAAAAGGAGACCGCGATTATGAAATTAGGTTTTAACGAAGCGACAGCATTAGAATGTAAAGGACAGTCCCTGGCGGCTGATTTGGAAGCATGTGAGAAGTATGGTTTTGACTATATCGAGATCAGATTCGACTGTATCAAGGATTATCTGAAGGAGCACACACTGGAAGAGCTTGCAGACTGGTTTAAGAATCATCATTTAAAACCATGGGCATACAATACTCTGATCTATTTTAACCAGAGGGACGAAGCCGGTAAGAAAGAGATAGACGAGGAGACGGATTTTATCATTGAAGTATGCAAGGCTATCGGCATGAAGATGCTGATCACCGTTCCGCAGTTCGATGTTAAGGATAAGAGTGTGACGGAGATTAAGGAAGAAGCGGTAGAGAGACTTCGTTATCTGTCTGATAAAGTAGGCTCAGATATCAGGATTTCACTGGAGTTCTGCGGCGCTCCGAGCTGCTCCATCAATCAGTTTGGTACGGCGTATGACGTAGTGAAAGCAGTGGACAGAGACAATGTGGGAATCACCGTCGATACGTTCCATTTCCATGAGATGTGCTCTAAGATCGAGGATCTTAAGAATGCAGACGGTAAGAAGATCTTCGCGTATCATCTGAACGACTGTGAGGACCTGCCTCTTGGTTCCTGCGGCGACGACAAGAGACTGTGGCCGGAAGAGGGCGTAGTGGATCATCCGGCGATCGCAGGGGCACTAAAGGAGATCGGATTCGACGGCGTGTGCACCATCGAGGAATTCCGTCCGGAGTATTACGCGATGTCCCACGAGGAGAATGTAAAGAAGGCAGCAGAGGTTACGAAAGCATTTGTGGAGAAATATTTCGGTTAGAGTATTTGAGGTTAGAGTCTTGGTTTAGTCTCGGTTTAGAGTCTCGGTTTATAGTCTCGGTTTAGAGTAAGGAAATATATTGCAAAACACGCGGGATTGTAGGATAATATAAGGGATTAAGATCAGGATAAATATAAATAAAAGTATAAGGACAAGAGTTCCATCTTTAGCGGCGCAAGGGAATGGTACGTGCAATTTATGAGTCTGGTGCCTGGCCGGATGGAGACTGGTGTCCGGAAAAAGAAGGGAGTGCAGGAATTGAAGATAGCATTTGACGTAGACGTATTGGCAAAGCAGATGAGCATCAATGACATGGTGCATCAGGTAGCGGATTGGGGATATAAATATATCGAACAGTCCCCGCATCCTCGTATTAATCCGTTCTATAAGCACCCGCTTTTCTCAAGGGAATGCGAGGCGGAATATCGTAAGGCTCTTCAGGAAACCGGTGTGGAGATCTCGTCCTTCATCGTAGTGTACCGCTGGTCCGGGCCTACGGAGGAGCAGAGAAAGATGGCGGTGGCGAACTGGAAGAGAATCGTTGAGATCGCGGTAGATATGGGTGTACAGGTGATCAATACAGAGCTTTCCGGCGATCCGAACCAACAGGAGATCTGTAACGGTATGTGGTTCCGTTCTATGGATGAATTGCTTCCGTTGTTCGAGAAAGAGGGAATCCGTGTGGAGATTCAGTCGCATCCCTGGGACTTCTGCGAATTGAATAACGAGACCTGCGATATGGTGAAGAGCTATCGTTCCGATAACCTGAAATATGTATACTCTTCCCCGCATGGGTTCTTCTATGACAAAGGTGTGGGCGACGTGCGTTCGATGTTAAGATACGCAGGCGATGATTTGAGCCACGTATTATTCGCAGATACCTTTAACCAGACGAAGGACTGCAGATACATCTTGAATCCGCCGTGGCTGAACAGCATGGGAAGAGAAGATGTTTCTATCCATCAGCACAACCCGATGGGAGAAGGGGATGTGGATTTCGAAGGAATCTTTGAGACGCTGCGAGAGATGGATTTTGCCAACAGACAGTTCAAGGTGGGCGGAGACGCTATTTCCTGTGTATCTATCTTTGGATATCCGGAACGTATGAATGTAGAAGCGCCGAAAGCAAGGGAGATCATTGAGCGTGAACTGCTGAATCGTTAGGGAATTACATAATTTACTGCATGATGATATAAAATGAAGGGACTGCTGTTCTGGTAGAAAAGTAATCTGCCGGAACATCAGTTCATTTTTATGTCATAAAACAGGGAAGGAACCATGAAGAGCCCACAGACCATGCTCTTTTTGTGTGGCATTTGATGGATAAGAATGATGGATAAGAAAAAGAATTGTATTGCCTTTGTCCGCACAACAGTGTATGATAAAAGATAAAGAGGATACTACAAGGCAGAAAGGAGTTTTTCTATGGCAAAGTCAGCGAACCTTTATGCACGGATTGAGCCGGATGTGAAAGAGCAGGCGGAGGCGATCTTGAATGCACTTGGTATTTCAGCCTCAAATGCGATTACGATGTTCTACAAACAGATTATTTTGAAAAAAGGGATTCCTTTTGATGTAAGGCTGCCGGAACAGCCTTTGGATATCAGCCTGATGACCAGTGAGCAGTTGAATGCAGAGCTGGAGAAGGGATATGCGGATATGAAGGCAGGGCGCACGATCCCGGTGCGTCCTTAGACCAGATGCCGGAACGGTTCCGAATGTACGAAAAAGAACCGTGGCACAGTCGTAACCTCCGTATTATGCCCATAGATAATTATATGGTGTTTTACATACCAGGCAGCGGGACCAAACTGGTTACGGTCATCCGTGTCATGTATGGCGGCCGGGATGCGGACAGGCAGTTGAATAAGATGCAGCCAATATGGAAAAGAGTCGAGAAATGATCATATCAAGGTTCCTGGTGAATTTATTCATACGAGAGAGCAGCGACGCTGTCAGACAAGGTTTGTAAGACAGTCCATCAATATAATAAGGAACCTGTCTATTCTGAGGATATGCAGAGACTTCTGGATAGGGACTGCTGTTCTGGTAGAAAAGTAATCTGCCGGAGCAGCAGTTCCTTTTTATGCCATAAAACAGGGAAGGAACCATGAAGAGTCTGCAGGTCATGCTTTTTTTGCATTTACCGCTAACGATATCTTTCAAGCCTGTAGGTTCCCTTTCCGGTTTTGATTACTGCTCCGTCGGCTTCATGCTGATTCAAGATTCTCTGCAGTTGGCGGGCGCTGCAATTTAAGTGAAATGCGGCCTGCTGCAAACCTTTTAGTTCTCCTTCATTGCACTTATACATCATGTAAGTCAGGACGCGCTGTTTTAAGCTTGCAGGAGCGGCGTCGATGGTTGTGACAGATTCCATTTTTTGGGCTAAGGATTCACATATCAACTGTAAGAACCGGCAGTTTTCCAGCAGGGCGTCTTTGCTTGTTTCAATAGATAGGGCAAGGCAGGTCAAATCATCATTTGCTTCGGCATAGACGTTGCTTGTTTGGTGTGAAAAGATTTCCATTTCACCAAGTAAATCATTCTTTTGACTGTTTGTAAGAGAGTATACCGATCCGTCGTCTCTGATAAAGTAAATACTTAGAGAACCTTGAATTATAATTTGAAATAAGTGTTCTTTCTGTAACGGCGTGGTGACAAATTCGCCTTTTTCATATTGTGTTACAAATAAATGTGTCTGAAAGTCTCTCATTACAGATTCAAACTTTGTTTGCTTTAAACAGGTCTCAATGATTGTTTTTTCATATAATCTTTTCATCCGTTTTTTCTCCGAACAGGACATATGTCCGAGTTTTTGAACTGATTATAATGTATATTATTAAAAATTACAAGAAGAAAATCATGGAGGTTTTAGTTTGATGGCAACGGTATTTGAAGAACAAAACATTTCGAAAGCGATCATGCGTATGGGGCTGCCTGCCATGCTTGGTCAGCTCACGACGCTGATCTATAACATTGCAGATACTTTTTTTGTCTCTTTGACAAAAGAGCCTGCAATGATCGCCGCGGTTACTCTGTGTACGCCGATTCTTTTGATTATTATGTCTATTGCTTCTGTCTTTGGTATGGGTGGAAACAGTGTGATTGCCAGACTCTTAGGGGAGGAGAAAAAGAAAGAAGTAAGAAGTACGCTGAATTTTTGTCTGTATGCAATGGTGATTGCCGGGAGCGTTATTCTGCTCGCAGGATTCCTCTTTATGAAGCCGATAGCAAAAATATCGGGCGCCGACGTGGAGAACATGGCTTATACTTATGATTATTTGAAATATATTTTTATCGGGGCGCCCTTTATTATCCTTTCCAATGGATTAGTTCATCTTTTCCGCTCGCTTGGTTTTATAAAGGAAAGTACGATTGGACTGGCTTTGGGAAATTCTGTCAATATTATCTTTGACTTTGTCTTTATCGTATTATTGGGCTGGGGGACGGCTGGCGCCGCGCTCGCCACATCCTTTGGATTCTTCTGCTCTACGGTCTATTATCTGGCTTGTATGATTCAGGCAAAGAGAAAAGGAAATCCACTGGTATCTCTTTCGGTCAAAGATTTTGCGCCGAATAAGAAAATGGTTCGCAGCGTAGTGAGTATCGGAATACCCGGCGCGCTTATTACCGTATTGCTCAGTGTTTCCAATATTGTTCTCAACAACTTCATCGGAA
>CANODD010000195.1 GCA_947564705.1 uncultured Dorea sp.
GTAGACCAGCTTCCGAACGGGAAGTAAGGAAATAAAAGAGAGGTATTGCTGCTGTGGGCGGCGAGGACGGAGGACCCCCGATTCTTCTGTCCGGAGAAAGAGAGGTATCTCCGGCCGCAAACGGTTGTTATATACAAGAGGGCGCGATGTGCGCCGGGCCCGCCGGTGTTGTCAGATACCGGCATGGGAATGATTAAGGATATGTTCCGCAAGGAATATGCACAACAAATAAGGAGGGAAAACAATATGTCAATCACAGCTGAAACAGCGAAAGCTCATGCTCATGATCCAGCGGTATTATGTTGTAGAGCCGAAGGCGGCATTACAATTGAACCGGCGAATCTGGAAGATCCGGCAATCTTTGATGATTTGGTAGATTCAGGATTATTGAATCTTGACGGCTGTCTTACTATCGAGGAGGTTCTTGGAGCAAAACTTGCAAAAACTTGTGATTCACTCTGCCCGCTTACCGCAGATGTTGTGGAGGGTGCGAAAGCACCGAGCGCACCTGTTGAGGAGGCAGCGGAGGAAGAAGCACCTGCACCGGCAGCACCGGCAGTATCTGCACCGGCAGCAGCGCCTGCGGCAGGCGGAGTATTAAAGATCCATATCGGAGAAGGCAAGGATATCGATCTTGAGATTCCGGTAGGAGCACTTGGAGGCGGAAACGCAGTGGCAGCGGAAGTTCCTGCAGCAGCGGCAGCGGCAGTAGAGGCAGCGGCGCCTGCGGCAGCGTTGGAGGAGAAAGTTGTAAGGACTCTGACAAGAAAGCATTTCAAAATCACAGATGTTAAGAGAGGACCTGAGACGAAGATCGAGGGAACGACTCTTTATATCCGTGAAGGTATTGAAGCAGAAGTTATTGCCGATCAGGAACTGGTAAAAGATTTCCATCTGGAGATTATTACTCCTGATCTGTATCATACCTATTCCGAGACCATCATGGACGTTCAGCCAATTGCGACAAAAGAAGGCGACGATGATATCGGCTGCGGCGTTACAAGAGTACTTGACGGCGTCGTTATGATGCTGACTGGTGTCGATGAAGGCGGAGTTCAGATCGGTGAATTCGGTTCATCCGAAGGATATCTGGATGAGAACATCATGTGGGGACGCCCGGGATGTCCGGATAAGGGTGAGATTTTCATCAAAGGTAATATTGTTGTTCAGGAGAAGACGAACATGGAGCGCCGTGGACCTATGGCTGCTCATACAGCTTTTGATATCATTACACAGGAGATCCGTGATGTGATGAAGAAGCTTGACGACAGTCTTGTGGCTGAGACCCAGGAGCTGAGACAGGTTCGCCGTCCTGGAAAGAAGAAAGTAGTTATTGTGAAAGAGATCATGGGACAGGGAGCTATGCATGATAACTTCATCCTGCCTGTAGAGCCTGTAGGTGTACTTGGCGCAAGAGCGAACGTTGACCTTGGTAATGTTCCGGTATGCGTATCTCCGCTTGAGGTTCTTGACGGATGTATTCATGCTTTGACATGTATCGGACCTGCATCAAAAGAGATGTCCAGACATTACTGGAGAGAGCCGTTGGTTCTGGAAGCTCTTCATGATGAAGAAGTTGATCTTTGCGGCGTTGTATTTGTCGGTTCACCGCAGATTAACGCTGAGAAATTCTATGTATCCAAGAGAGTAGGGCACACTGTAGAGATGATGGATGCTGACGGAGCTTTCGTAACGACAGAAGGCTTTGGAAATAACCACATTGATTTTGCAAGCCACATCGAGCAGATCGGTATGAGAGGAATTCCTGTAGTAGGTATGTCCTATTGTGCAGTTCAGGGAGCTCTTGTTGTTGGAAACAAATATATGCAGTATATGGTTGATAACAATAAATCTGAATCCGGTATTGAGAATGAGGTGCTTGGATGTAATACGCTTTGTCCGGAGGATGCGGTACGCGCGCTCTCTATGCTGAAGACAGCTATGGCGGGAGAAGCAGTAAAGGCCGCGGAGAAGAAGTGGAATCCGAACGTTAAGTCTTCAAACGTTGAGTTAATTGAGGCAGCGTATGGTAAGAAGATTGCACTCGTAGAGAATGAGCAGTCTCTGCCAATGAGCCAGAAACGTAAAGAGAAATACGATTAATCAGGTGTTGGATTAGATGAATGACGAACGTTTGAAATATGGCGACAAGATCATATATATGGAAGGTGTCATCGTGGATGTGGACGACTGTAGTATCAGTATTGATCTGAAAGGGCGTCTGGGGTTTTTGAAAGCCCCGAAGCGGATGTTTATCTGTGACACTGAGCCGAAGGTGGGACAGGAAGTTGGTTTTCGTATGAGCTTCCCGGAACAGCTCGGTCCGGAGATTAATGATAAGTACGTCAGTAACATTGAAAAAGAACGGCGCAAACAAGATGAAATGCGTAAACGTTTGGATAATAAGGAGGTCTAAAAATGAGTTTAACGGTTGTTAAAGGTTTACAATCAGAGATATTCGTTCCTATTACTCCACCGTCTGTATGGACTCCGGTAACAAAAGAGCTTAAGGATATGTCTATTGCTCTGGCTACTGCAGCGGGCGTCCATAAGAAAGATCAGGAAAGATTCAATCTTGCCGGTGATTTTACTTGGAGAAAGATAGAGAATACAACTCCATCAAGTGAATTGATGGTATCCCATGGAGGATATGATAACAGTGATGTTAA
Organism: uncultured Dorea sp.; assembly: GCA_947564705.1. Taxonomy (GTDB): domain Bacteria; phylum Bacillota; class Clostridia; order Lachnospirales; family Lachnospiraceae; genus Sporofaciens. The sequence continues at coordinate 2,670 of CANODD010000195.1, forward strand.
CAAAGACATTAACTGTATGTTCCCGATTGACAGAATTCATGAGTTGGCTGCGGAAGGCTTCATCAGAGCTTGTGCTCCTGTACATGCAGGATTCATGGGCGGCGGCGGAAACCAGGAGAAGTTCAAAGGCGAGACCGGGCCGGCTATCGCACAGATGTTTAAGGAAGAGGATGTTGACGCAGTAGTTCTCACCGCTGGCTGAGGTACCTGCCACCGCTCTGCAGTATTGGTGCAGAGAGCGATTGAAGAAGCTGGAATTCCTACTATTATTATTGCAGCTCTTCCTCCGGTTGTTCGTCAGACCGGAACTCCTCGTGCAGTTGCTCCGCTCGTTCCTATGGGAGCGAATGCGGGAGGCCCGCACAATGTTGAACAGCAGACACAGATCGTAAAGGCAACTCTGGAACAGTTGGTAGATATCCAGACACCTGGAAAGATTGTTCCTCTGCCATTCGAGTATGTTGCGAAGATATAAAAGGTATCAAAGGGCAGATGTTTGATGCATCTGTCCTTTTATAAATAGGGGGTGACTTAATTGGCTGATGAAGTGAAGGATCTGAGAAAACTTGTGATCAAAGCATTCCATATGAGCGAGATAGAATGGGGCGAGCACAATGATATAAAAGTAGACGGAAAGATGACGGTCAGCAAGGAGATGCTTGAAGAACTTGTAGCTGAGGAAGAATATATTGAGAAGATAGATCTTCAGATTATAAGGCCGGGCGATCATGACCGGTGGACGAATACGATTATGGACATCATTCCGATCTCTACGAAGGTGCTTGGCAAGATAGGAGATGGGATTACACACACGGTTACGGGCGTATATGTCATGCTTACCGGCGTAGATGTGAACGGGAAGCAGTGTCATGAATTTGGCTCATCAGAGGGTAATCTAAAGGAACAATTGTATCTGAACCGTGCGGGCACTCCCGGAGATGACGACTATATCATTTCCTTTGACGTGACCCTTGCTGCGGGTATGGGGCAGGAACGTCCTGGACCGACAGCGGCACACAGAGCCTGTGACAAATTCATTCAGAGCTATCGTGAGAAGCTTAAGAAGTTCCGAGGAGAGAAGTGTACTGAGAGGCATGAATATCATGATATCGTGCGGCCGGGCAAGAAGAGGGTATTGATTATTAAGCAGGTAGCCGGGCAGGGCGCGATGTATGATACACACTTTTTTGCGGATGAACCGTCCGGAGTAGAAGGCGGACGTTCCATCATAGATATGGGCAATATGCCGATCCTGGTGACGCCGAATGAATATCGAGACGGTATCATACGTTCTATGCAGTAAGGAGGTAGAGGAATATGGGAATAGGGCCATCAACTAAAGAGACTTCATTACATCACTTCAGGGATCCTCTTCTTGATGTGGTATCGAATGATACGGATCTGGATCTGATGGGAATTCTTCTGGTGGGGACACCGGATGACAATAAGGACAAGATGCTGGTAGGAACCCGTTCGGCTGTTTGGGCGGAAGCGATGCGCGCCGACGGTGTGATCATCTCTTCGGACGGTTGGGGAAACAGCGACGTGGATTTCACGAATACATGCGAGCAGCTCGGAATCAGGGGAATTCCGGTAACCGGGCTTAATTTCAGCGGCACGGTGGCGCAATTCGTGGTTGTAAATGATTATCTGGACGGTATCATAGATATCAATAAGAGCGCAGATGGGACGGAGACCAATGTTGTTGGGGAAAATAATATGGTCGCGCTCGATTGCAGAAAGGCGATGGCGCTTCTTAAATTAAAGATGCGTCAGAAAGATCAGAAAAAAGACTAGGTATGGATTAGAGAGCGTTGTATAATAATTTATAATGATTAGTAAAAGAAAAGGCACGACCTGTATGTCGTGCCCTTTCTTTTTGGTATGTCATTGAGAGGTTTTCCTCGTTGCATTGCAGTTTTGTCTTTATATACAAAGCTGGGGAATGCTTCTCACAAAGAGAATGTATATATTAATTGAGTCCACTGCTGCAAGAACGTTCTTGGGGGAAACGATCGGCAGCTGTGTAACTGCAAGTACAACCTTAACAGTGTATAACCATAATATATACTAAATACCAGATACATCTTTACGCTTTTTATTGTTAAGCGGTCATGTATTTAAGTTAACTTTAATATATCACCAATGTTTTAGAGTGTCAATACTCGGAAGCGGTGAAAATTAATTTTCATACAAAATAACAATTATTTATTATAAGAATACAAGATTTTTATGCAACTTGATAGAAGTTTATTTCTATGAGTATTTAGCTAATCAAGCAATTTGCACGTGCACATTTGGCGATTACCGCATAAGCTTAATATTCTATCTATTTGTCAAGAGGAGGGGCTATGGGGCCATGTTCAATTTCAGGGTGATGTTCGAGCATCCATTTACGGAAGCTGTCAGCGTCGCCTTCGGTGAAAGAAGCCTTATCAAGCATGACTCCTTCGTTATATTCTCCTGATTTCAGTTTGAAATATGATTTTGCCTCTTCAAATCTTGCGATTTCGCTCCACTCTACTTTATTATTGATCTTCCCGTTGATATATAAGGAAATGTTCTTCTCACCGACAATTACTTTGCATGTCCAGTCTTTGCCGCCGAATTGCGTCGCTCTGGTAACCCGGAATGTCTTGTCAGCGTGCATCCAGTTGAAGAAGATTCCTCTGTATACTGCGACAAACGTCAGGAATGCCCCGATCGTCTGCCATCTCATGGGGGCGCCTACTCTGTCAAAATATATCCAGCCAAATACTCCTGCGACAAAAATAATGCAGTATACATAAAAAACAGGTAACTTCCAGAATTTAGGAGTTGCCCATTTATCGTAACGTCTTCGATTCATTACATATTCGTTTATGAACATTCTGATTTCTCCGATTTCTATAAATATAAATGGCGGCCCGGTCAGAGCCGCCATTTATGTAGATATTAAAATTGAAACTTATAGATACCAAATATGATAATTATATTATTAAGCTATTCCTGCTTTCTTGTCTTTGTTAGCAGCGCTGAGCAATGTG
>CANODD010000196.1 GCA_947564705.1 uncultured Dorea sp.
GTGGAGGGACAGTCGGCCCGTCTGATATGCGGATATATCTATGCGAATGCCGGAGAAGGAGAATCTACCACCGACCTGGTATTCGGCGGACATAACCTGATTGCTGAGAACGGCGTGATATTGAGTGAAAGCGTTCGTTTTACGGACGGGGCAGTCTATACGGAGATTGATCTGAAGCGTCTGCTTGGCGAGCGGAGGAAGAATACGACGTTCCAGGCGGTAAAAGAACCGAAGCTTATGCGGATTCCTTTCGAGATATGCATGGAAGAGACTAAGCTTACGAGAGTATTTCCGCCGAGACCTTTTGTGCCTGACCGGGAGGGGGAGAGAGCCAGGAGATGTGAAGAGATTCTGAATATCCAGGCTATGGGACTTAAGAAGCGGCTGGCGCATGCGCAGGCGAAGAGTGCGGTGGTGGGTATCTCCGGAGGATTGGATTCTGCCCTTGCGCTGCTGGTGTCGGTGAAGGCTTTCGATATGCTTGGGCTTGACAGGTCCGGGATAACATCGGTAACGATGCCCTGCTTTGGGACGACGGACAGAACCTATCAGAATGCGTGTAAGATGTCGGAGAAGCTTAAGGTTACTTTAAAGGAGATTCCGATCAAAGCGTCTGTTACGCAGCATTTTGCGGACATCGGACATGATATAGAAGATCACAGTGTGACGTATGAGAATGCCCAGGCACGGGAACGGACCCAGGTACTGATGGATGTGGCGAATCAGAACGGCGGGATCGTGATCGGAACCGGGGATATGTCGGAGCTGGCCCTTGGATGGGCGACCTACAACGGAGATCATATGTCTATGTACGGGGTGAATGCGTCTGTGCCGAAGACTTTGGTACGGCACCTGGTACATTATTATGCGGATACCTGCAAAGATGAGGAATTAAAAGAAGTGCTTTATGACGTATTAGATACGCCTGTCAGTCCGGAACTGCTTCCGCCGAAGGACGGGGAGATTGCGCAGAAGACGGAGGATCTGGTGGGGCCTTACGAGCTGCATGATTTCTTCCTGTATTATTTCCTCCGGTTCGGCTATGAACCGGGTAAGATATACAGGATTGCCAGATATGCCCTGGGAGACGTATATGACGACGACACGATCTACAGATGGCTTGAGACATTCTGCAGAAGGTTTTTTACCCAGCAGTTTAAGCGTTCCTGCCTGCCGGACGGGCCGAAGGTAGGTACCGTAGCCCTGTCTCCGAGAGGTGATTGGAGGATGCCCAGCGACGCGTGCGCGGCAAGCTGGCTTCAGGATCTTAAGCGCAGCAGGTGAGAGATAAAAGAAAACAGTCCAGTCGGAATCTGCCATCCGGGTGGACTGTTCTTTTGGTTATGGATTTGATACGATACATTAATCCAATTTGATTCCTTTGAAAAGATCGCCCAGGCTTGTTCCGATGCTCTCGGACTTGGGGATGGAAACTTTCTCGACAGGTTCTTCATGTACCTCTTCCAATGCTTTCATGCTGAGGCTGATCTTGCCGTCTTTGATTCCGATGATCTTAACCTTAACTTCTTCCCCTTCTTTCAGGACGTCTTTTGGAGCTTTCACGCGTTTCTGGCTGATCTGGGACACATGTACCAATCCTGACAGACCGTCTTCCAGACGGATGAAAGCGCCGTAATTCTGAAGGCTTTCTACCGTACCCTTCATAACGCTTCCAATCTTGACGTTGGCGATCTTCTCCTGCATCGCTTTCTTTTCTTTTTCTTTGAGGACCTCGCGGGCAGACAATACCAGACGATTATTTGCCTGGTCTACATCGATGACTTTAACTTCGATATCTTTCAACAGATAGGTTTCCAGGTCTTCGATATAAGATAAGGATAATCGTGATGCCGGTATGAATCCGCGAAGACCTTCTACCATAGCTATCGCGCCGCCGTTTACGATTCCCTCTACCTTGACCGGGAGCACCGTGCCCTTTTCCATATAAGATGTGACCAGATTCCATGGATTGGCGTCGTCGAAATGTTCCTCAAGATCTGCCATGGTTGTTTCTTCCGTGCTGTTGATGGCAGCTTCCTCTGCCGTTGTTTCTTGTAATAATTCTTCGCTCATAGTAATATTCCCTTTCTCGGTCGAGACTCGTATGCCATATTTGCCGTCCTTGACAGCTCCTTGTTACATACTGTCTCTAGTATAACATAGAATATAGTCACTTTTCAAAGGAAAAAATATATTTAATCATATTTATAGAATTTATGGTTGACGAATGCGAAAAAAGATGGCACTCTTACTATAGAGAAAAAACAGTATGGGTCAGTTGAGATGTTTTCAAACGCAGTACTGGAAACGACTAAAAAGATTAGATATAGGATGTGAGGAAAAAAATGGGAAAGAAGTCAGAAAAGATCTATGTGGTGGGGCATAAGAACCCGGATACGGATTCTATCTGTTCCGCGATTGCATATGCGAATTTGAAGAAGGAATTGACGGGGGAAGAATATACCGCGAGAAGGGCGGGGCAGATCAATGAGGAGACACATTATGTACTGAAGAAGTTCAAGGTGGGCGCGCCGTCCCTGCTGACGAACGTGAAGCTGCAGGTAAAGGATATAGACATACATAAGATCGAAGGTGTGGAACCGAACGTATCGATCAAAGAAGTGTGGGAGAAGATGAAGGAGCAGAATGTGAAGACTCTTCCGGTTCTGAAGGATGAAGAACTGGTAGGGGTTATTTCTACAGGGGATATTGCGACTTCTCATATGGACGTCTATGATAACTGTATCTTGTCCAATGCGAAAACACAGTATAAGAATATTGTGAAGACGCTGGACGGGAAATTAATCTGCGGAAATGAGCACGGGTATTTTACCAAGGGTAAGGTAACCATCGGAGCGTCAAGTCCGGAGATGATGGAGGAATTTATCGAGAAGGATGATCTCGTTATCCTTGGGAACCGCTATGAATCACAGGCATGCGCGGTAGACATCGACGCGAGCTGCCTTGTGGTATGTCAGACCGACGAGATCTCGAAGCGTCTGGTCAAGAGGGCGGAGGAGCAGAGCATCGTTATCATCAGTACGCCGCATGATACGTTTACTGCGGCAAGGCTGATCAACCAGAGTATTCCGGTGAAGCATTTTATGACGAAGGCGCCGCTTACGTCTTTCTATATGACGGATTATGTGGATGACATCAAGGAAGTCATGACAAAGAAGAAATTCAGGGATTTCCCGATTCTTGACAGGCATGGAAGGTTTAAGGGACTGATCTCCAGGCGGCGTTTCCTGGATGTCAGCAAGAAGAGAGTGATCCTGGTGGATCACAATGAGAAGTCTCAGGCGGTAGACGGAATTGAGGAAGCAGAGATTGTGGAGATCATCGATCACCACAGGCTTGGCAGCATAGAGACGATGGGACCGGTATTTTTCCGGAATCAGCCGGTAGGATGTACGGCTACGATCGTCTATCAGATGTATCTGGAGTCTGATGTGAAGATTACGCCGACGATTGCAGGACTTTTGTGTTCCGCGATTATCTCGGATACTTTATTGTTCCGTTCGCCGACATGTACGCAGGTGGATGAGAAAGCGGCGAAGAGGCTGGCGAAGATTGCCGGAATCGATATGGAACAGATGGCGGGAGAGATGTTCCGGGCAGGAAGCAGCCTTGCCGGAAAGAGCGCGGAGGAGATCTGTTTCCAGGATTTCAAGCAGTTTACGGTTAATGATATCGTATTCGGAGTCGGTCAGATCAATTCCATGAACAAAGATGAACTGGAAGAGATCAGAGAGGTTGTCGCGCCTCATCTGTCAGAGGTCTTAAAGAAGAACAATCTTCAGATGGTATATTTCATGCTGACGGATATCCTGGACGAGTCGACGGAGCTGCTCTGCGTGGGAAATAACGCGAAAGAATATATTGTCGACGCGTTTGACCTGGACGGGGATACGGATAAGATTCTTCTGAAGGGAGTCGTGTCCAGGAAGAAGCAGTTGATCCCGACGCTGGTAGGCGTGCTGCAGCAGTAAGGAGTATATGAAGCAAAATCCTTTTTGGGAGGTTGAGACGATGGAAAACAAGAAGAGGAGGCAGGTATGGCGGCCGGGGAATATGCTGTATCCGCTTCCCGCGGTTTTAGTAAGCACGGCGGACCTTAAGAGAAATGCGAATATTCTTACGGTGGCGTGGACAGGGACGATTTGTTCGGACCCGGCTATGCTCTATATCTCTGTGAGACCCGAGCGTTATTCTTATCATATGCTGAAGGAGACAGGGGAGTTTGCGGTGAATCTGACTACGGAGAAGCTGGCATACGCGGCAGACTGGTGCGGCGTGAAGTCCGGCAGGGATGTGGATAAATGGAAAGAGTTGAATCTGACCAGGGGAAAAGCGGAAGAACTGACATATGCTCCTGTTATTCTGGAGAGTCCCGTAAATATCGAGTGTAAGGTGACCGAGATAAAAGAGCTGGGGTCGCATCATATGTTCCTTGCGGAAGTGGCGGCAGTCCAGGTAGATGAGAGTTATATGAAAAAGAACGGAAAGTTCGAGCTGAATTCCACAGGGCTTCTGGCCTACTCGCATGGAGAGTACAGAAGCCTTGGAAAAGAGATCGGCAGATTTGGATGGAGCGTGAAGAAAAGGTAGAATCCGGATACCGATCTTTTAGGATTTTGATTCCAGCGGCTTTATCTTCAGCAGATAGATCCTCCGCAGCAATATCGTTGACAGTGTTACAGATACGATCTCTGCAATCGGAATGGACCACCAGACCGAAGACAGGCCGAAAAGTTTCGCGAAGACGTATGCCACCGGAAGGATGACGAACAACTGTCTCGCAGCCGATATGACGAGGCTGTAGACTGCATTTCCCAGTGCCTGAAAGACAGAACCCACGATGATGCAGTATCCTGCGAAGAGAAAACTAAGGCTGATGATCCGAAGCGCGGGCACGCCGATGGAAAGCATATGCTCCGAAGCGTCGAACAGGTTTTTAAGCAGAAGACCCGGAAACGCCTGGAAGATGATAAGCCCTATGGCCATAATGGATACGGAGATAAGAATGCTTAATTTTATGGTCTGGATAATCCGCTTCTTATTCCGCGCGCCGTAATTAAAGGCGATGATGGGTATCATACCGTTGTTCAGCCCGAATATAGGCATGAAGATAAAGCTCTGCAGTTTAAAGTATACGCCGAATACGGCTGCGGCTGTGGAAGAGAACATAAGGAGAATCTTGTTCATTCCAAATGTCATGACGGAGCCGATTGCCTGCATGATGATGGAGGGAACGCCTACTTCATAGATAAGGGCGATGGTCCTTGGATGAGGGCGGAACCCTCTCAGGCTGCAGTTGATCTCTCTGTTTTTCGTAATTGTGAAGTAAAGCGACATAAGTACGGCGACCACCTGGCCGATGATCGTAGCGATTGCCGCTCCGGCAACTTCAAGTCGCGGGAAACCGAACAGTCCGAAGATCAGGATGGGATCCAGGACGATGTTGATGATCGCACCTGTTCCCTGGGTGATCATATTGTACAGGGTCTTTCCGGTAGACTGCATCAATCTCTCGAAGGTAATCTGAAGGAATATCCCGGCGGAACATACGGTTATGATGGTTAAGTACCGTGTACCATAGTCTACGATTATGGGATTGTCTGTCTGCATGGCGAAGAACAGGTGGGAACCCAGGCCT
>CANODD010000197.1 GCA_947564705.1 uncultured Dorea sp.
TCTTTTATGTATCTTTTTACAGCATATTCTCATTGACATTATAAAAATCCATGGAAGAACTCCATGGATTTTCTTTCGATTTTATGTTTTTTCATTTTCATACTGTCCCTAAGCAACAGCCATCGCTTACATCAGCTTACGGAACAGCTCTTTCAGATCTTCCACACAAGTATCCTTCGGATTCCCCGGACAGCATGCATCTGCATACGCTGATTCTGCAAGGAAATCAAGATCCTCTTCCTTCAATGCCTCAAGCCTGGACGGGATTCCCACATCATCAGAAAGCTTGCGCACTGCGTCAACGGCTGCCTTTCTGTAAGCCGACTCATCCATTCCTGCCGTATCGACACCCATCGCCTCAGCGATATTCTTATATTTATCTCCGCTGCATTCTGCGTTGTATTCCATCACGATAGGAAGCATCATTGCACAGGCAACTCCGTGAGGCGTATCATAGACCGCGCCCAAAGTATGCGCCATGGAATGTGCGATTCCAAGACCTACATTGGAAAATGCCATACCGGTCACATACTGTCCCAATGCCATCCCTTCACGGCACTCCGGATCATTCCCCACCGCACCCCGCAGGCTCCTGGCAATCAGACGGATTGCTTCCAGATTCAGGCAGTCTGCCAGAGCCCAGGCCGCCTTTGTGGTATATCCCTCGATCGCATGTGTCAGCGCGTCCATACCCGTCGCCGCTGTCAGACCTTTTGGCATGGTGGACATCATGTCCGGATCTACCACCGCGATATTCGGGATATCATTGGTATCCACGCAGACGAATTTGCGTTTCTTCTCCACGTCTGTGATCACGTAGTTAATCGTCGCTTCTGCCGCAGTTCCCGCCGTCGTAGGCACTGCAATCGTAAATACCGTCGGATTCTTCGTAGGCGCCACACCCTCCAGGGAACGTACATCCTCAAATTCCGGGTTATTGATGATAATTCCAATCGCTTTTCCCGTATCCATGGAGGACCCGCCTCCAACGGTGATCATGTAGTCAGCTCCGGATGCTTTATATGCCGCTACACCTGCCTTTACATTCTCGATGGTCGGATTTGGCTTGATATCAGAATATACCTCGTAAGCCATACCCTCAGCATCCAGAAGATCCGTGATCTTCTTCGTAACATTGAATTTCACCAGATCCGGGTCAGACGCGATAAATGCCTTCTGAAAACCCTTGCTCTTAATGATCCCGGGAATCTCCTGGATCGCTCCCTTCCCATGATAAGAAATCCCATTCAATACAAAACGATTTACCATTTTCTTGCTCCTCCTTTGATATATTGTATATTATGTTTTATTGCTGCCTATATTTATATTGCCGTATTACCTTAAATCAACCAGGCCGTCTGTCCTTGATATACAGCGCTTTATTTCTCGTATAAAAACTTCTCCGGCAGCGACACTTTGAAATCTACCGCCAGATCGCGGAAATTTTGAGGTGAGATCGTCTGCAGCTTATCCGGACGCATAGACAGCATCTTTACAAGGATCTCCGCAGACTTCTCAACCGTGTGCATCAACCCGAAGGTAAGGTCAAAATCCTCACCGGAGCAGAACATTCCGTGATGCGCCCAGACCGCCACATCATACTGCTTCATCAACTCACTGGTCGCCACCGCGATATCCCTGCCTCCCGGGACCATCCAGCCTACCACGCCGATTCCTGACGGGAATACCACAGGACACTCCGTGGCCATCTCCCACAGCTCTCTGGTAAATACCTCATCCTTCAGAGGCAGTACGAAGGTAAGCGCGATCACGTTTGTCGTATGTGCATGATAAATCACACGATGCGTACCGCCGGAGGCTTCCTTCTTCACCTCGTGATTCATCAGATGGCTTGGAAGCTCGCTGGTAGGTCTTCCTCCGTTTGCCAGCCCCCAGCAGATCCGGTAATTCTCTCCCTTGTCATCCAACTCGATGATGCATACACTGTCCTCCGGCTCCAGGATCACATTACGAAAATATTTCCCGCTTCCCGTCACCATGAAATACTCGCCTGCAAGCCCCGGTACGCTTGTTCCGATCTCCTTCCATCCGCCGTCTGCGCTTAAGTATTCCCTGACTTCTTCCACTTCCTCCGGCTTCATACGATAAGACAGATTACCTCCGTTTCTCTCATGCCATCCCTGCTCCCATCCGTCGTTGCACATACGGATAAAGCCCTGTACGAATCTTATATCTGTAATACTCATTCTTTTCCGTCCTTTCTATCTATTTTTCTTCAATATTCCATCTGTACGTCTGAGAATCCATTCCCAGATGCCCTTCCGATAAACAGACATTAGCTTTGTCCTACCTCGTAACAATATCTACCGGTACATTAAATATCTTCGCAACCTTCAGAATCGTATCAATGTGTCTGCCGGACGCCGCCGCCATATGATGAGTCGGCCCTGCCTCGCTCCATCTGTTGCAGAATTCCCTCGCTCCGCAGCTAAAACGTGTCCGCATATTGGTGTCGCCGAAGGTAAAGATCGGTCCGTCCTCATTGACCCCTTCTGCCACAACGAACTTGAAGTGTCCGTCCTTATCCTGTGTGATGCCTAAGTATGTAACCGGACCAAGATGCGGATAAAACTGGGTCAGATAACCCCCGCCGGTCTTCCCGTGGAACACAGGCACGATCTTCATCGTAGGCTTTTTCGCAGAGATGTCCGCGTCACCGGAACCGCTGTGGCCGATAATACAGATATCCTTCTCGAAATCAATGGAGTACATCTCGGATAACTGACCTGCTCCGGCAATCGTCTTAAGAATACTCATAGCCATGGCTACTTTGATATCTCCTTCCACCGCACAGGCGACTCCCTGCTTGATGAGCATGGAGAATGCCGGAATCAGCATGCTGTCTAATACGCCGGCCTTACCCTGGGCAAATCCGTCATAATGAGAGGCGATAAACGCAATCTGCTCATCCTTGACCCATCGCTCGAAAGCGACCACATATTTTGCCATATCCCAGACCTTCTCGACCGTACCGCCGCCCTCGATGTCGAAGGTATCCAGGATATCCTGAGCCTTGCCCCGTATCGCCGTTTCATCTGTAATATTGTCGGCGATGGCCCACATCTTCTCCCAGTCAAACTGTTTGGTATAAAGAAACATACGGTGGTACAGGTTCGTCTCATCAATATACAGATCCATCATACCAGGATACGGACGTCCGATCTGCGCCAGATTGGTATCCCGGAACCGGCGGCGTACCTGCGCTGCACGGCACCAGCCTTCTATCTCCGCCTGTACCTGCGGGTCTCCGCCCTCAACAACGCCTGTGATGACAGCGTGACGCTTGCCGGCACGCTCAAGATCCGCAACCATCTCCCCGACAGCGCCGCAGGCATACAGCTCGCCAAGCCATGCGGCAGTATCTGTATTCTCATAGTCGGGCGCTTTCTTCTTCTGAATATTCACCAATACCACCGGCACATCCAGATCCCGGACTGCCGGAAGCATATTATAGGATGTGGCGTAAGTCAGAAGCTGCAGGATTACAAGGTCAACATCCGCCCCGCGGAACTTATCGCCCGCCGCCTGAGCCAGCTCCTTCGTGGTAACGATACCTCCGTCCACGATCTCCACCGTATCCGGAATCGTCTTCTTAAACGCGTCATACTGAGCCTCGAACTCCGGCACCAGTGACGGAAACTGGGGCAGGTATGCCCCCAGAGCGATTGAAAAAACCCCAATTCTTGCTTTCGTATCTACTAACATACTAATTCCCTCTTTTCGCACTTTTTCCAACCATACAGTTGGTATTTTTTATTCATATTTTTTAATATCAAAAGACTTCATTACACATTCTCTTGCTTTTTTGAGCCCTTCAAATTCCTGATTATAGATCATCTGTACCAACAGATTCCCGATAGCCGTCGCCTCGCCGGGCCCCGCATAGACGGTGCGTCCGGTATATTTTGCCGTAACCTGATTCAAATATTCTGCATTGGAACCGCCGCCTACCACATAGATACACTCATACTTCTTTCCGGTCATCTCTTCAATCTGCCCGATGGTATCCCCATAACATTTTCCAAGGCTGTTGTAGATCACTGCCGCGATCTCCCATTCATTCTCCGGAATCTGCTGTCCGGTCCGCCCGCAGTATTCCTTTACCGCCTCCACCATACTTAAGGGCGCCAGGAACATATCATCATTACAATCCACAATGGAAGCGATCTCCTGCTTCTGTGCCTGTTCACAGATATAGCCATAAGAATACTCCTCCGCAAACTCCTTCCGGATAGACTGTATCATCCATAGCCCCATAATATTCTTAAGATACCGGAAGCGGTACTCATAGCCGCCCTCATTGGTGAGGTTGTGCATCCGGCTCTCTGCGGAACAGTCCGCCTCAGAAAGCTCTGTTCCCATAAGGGACCAGGTACCGGAACTGATGTACAGCGCATCCTCCTCAGCAGTCGGTATGGCAGCTACGGCAGAACCCGTGTCGTGGGTGGCCGGCAGAATCACTTGGCAGTCAAAGCCGACTTCCTCCTGAATCTCTTTGCTGAAATTCCCCACCAGAGTACCCGGGCGGCTGATCTCACCGAATATTTCTCTCGGATAGCCCAGCATATCGATCAATCCATAATCCCAGTCCTTCGATACAGGACTTACTAACTGTGTCGTAGTCGCGTTGGTATACTCCGTCCTCTTCACCCCGGTCAGGAGAAAATGAAAATAATCCGGAATCATCAGCATGCTTTTTGCCTTTTCAAAAAGCTCCGGCTCCTTCTGCTTCACCGCCATTAACTGATAGATGGTGTTAAATATCTGCTTCTGAATCCCGGTCCGCGCATAGAGATCCTTAAGGGAGATCTCCTCGTACACTTTCGCATCCATGCCGCTTGTCCGGTCATCCCGATATCCGTAAGTCTTTCCCAGAATCCTGTCATTCTCATCTAACAGCACGTAATCCACAGCCCAGGTGTCGATTCCCATAAAAGACGGTATTTTACCCATCTCCCCGCAGCGCTTCAATCCTTCTTTGATCTCATAGAACAACGCTTTCACATCCCAGCAGAGACTTCCGTCTTCTCGTTTCATCCCGTTCGGAAACCTGTAGATCTCTTCAAGCCGAATCTTCCCGTCCTCAAGACACCCCAGCATATGGCGGCCGCTGGACGCCCCGATATCTACGGCCAGATAATATGTACTCATCTTCTACCTCCTTCTTCTCTCTCGCAGGAACTGCAGAAAATCTCCTGCAGCTCCTTATGTATCTGCCTGCCGCTCTCCTCATGGCAAATGAAATACCGGAACCAGATCTGTACTCACCGGGCTGTTGTCCGGATTCGTATCCATAATATCCGCCATAAAATCCCACCACTTCCGGTTGATCTCGGTATCGGCGGACTGTGACCATCGCTCCTCGTCTTCCACCTCCAGATAACCAAACAGTACGTCTGTCTCTTTATCAAGGAAGATGGAATAGTTCCTTCCTCCATACGCATGGAGCATCTCCTTCATCTCAGGCCACAGCTCATTATGACGCTTCTCGTACTCCGCCGCCATGCCCGGATACAGATGCATCTTGAATCCTTTTCTTATCATATACACTCCCTCCTTTCCCGTACATTTTATCTATACTATTGTTTGAAATTATAATGCTCGGTAATCATCTCGTATGCCGTCTTCTGCTTG
>CANODD010000198.1 GCA_947564705.1 uncultured Dorea sp.
GTGTCTGCAGACAGCTTTGCCGGCTGTTTTTGCGCATGTGTGTGAAGAGACCGTGAATCGTAATGAATTTGCGGAATAATTTGCCGCAATAATTTGAAAAATGTGTTGACAATTGATGGGAAGTGTGTTAGATTATTCCTTGCGTAAAGCAAAAAACAAAGCAGAGTATCCACTCTCACCGTAGCGCGATCGGGCGACTACCGGTTTGATATTGACACAGGACACAGGGCTGGGACGGATTTTATGATACAGCCGTATGTCTGTGAATTGTCGGGTGGATTTTTGTTCATCCGTTTTTTATTTGCGACAGCCCAAAGGAAATTCATGTGACGGAGGTATACGACAATTAGCGAGTTAATGATTAACGAACAGATCAGGGATAAGGAAGTCCGTCTGATCGGTGAGGATGGGGAACAGTTAGGGATCATGTCGGCGAGGGATGCTTTCCGGATCGCTCAGGAGGCGGAGCTGGACCTGGTGAAGATCGCTCCCGGGGCGAAGCCGCCGGTCTGCAAGATCATCGATTACGGAAAGTATAAGTATGAGCTGACAAGAAAAGAAAAGGAAGCGAAGAAAAAGCAGAAAATTGTTGAAGTCAAAGAAGTGCGCCTGTCACCGAATATTGATACGAATGACCTGAATACCAAGGTGAACAATGCAAAGAAGTTCATCTTAAAAGGAAACAAGGTAAAGGTGACCTTGCGTTTCCGGGGCAGAGAGATGGCACATGTCCAGCAGAGCAGACATATCCTGGATGATTTTTATAAGCTGGTCGGGGACATTGCAGTAATTGAAAAGCCGGCAAAGCTGGAAGGCCGGAACATGAGCATGGTTTTAACCGTAAAACGTTAAAAATATACAAGCTGATCATAAGGCAAGCACAATAAAGGAGGAAGATCATTATGCCAAAATTAAAAACAAATAGAGCGGCAGCAAAGCGCTTCAAAAAGACAGGTACAGGAAAGCTGAAAAGAAACAAAGCTTATAAGAGCCACATCTTAACCAAGAAGACGACCAAGAGAAAGAGAAATCTCAGGAAGTCCACTATTACAGATGCTACAAATGTAAAGAATATGAAGAAAGTATTACCGTATATCTAAGACTCGGGTAATAGAAGGAGGATTAAGAAATGGCAAGAATCAAGGGCGGAATGAACGCAAGAAAGAAACATAACAGAGTATTAAAGCTGGCAAAGGGATACAGAGGAGCACGTTCCAAGCAGTACAGAGTGGCAAAGCAGTCCGTTATGAGGGCTCTGGCATCCTCTTATGCAGGAAGAAAGCAGCGCAAGCGCCAGATGAGACAGCTTTGGATCGCGCGTATCAACGCGGCGGCAAGAATGAACGGCCTGTCCTACAGCAAGTTCATGCACGGCCTGAAGCTGGCGGATGTGGATATGAACAGGAAGATGCTTGCAGAGCTGGCAGTCAGCGACAAGGCAGGGTTCGCGACACTGGCGGAGCTGGCGAAGGAAAAAATCGCATAACAATGTAATGTAAGGAGATAAAAGCGGAGCGGTGTATTCCGCTTTTATTTTTTTGCTTACAAAATCCTGTGCACTTTGAATGAGTAAATGCTTCACCTTTCTTTAGTTGGAATATTCTCTCTTTCCCGGCAAATAAAAAGACTGAAAACCCTGAATCATCAAGGTCTTCAGCCCTTTAAATAAGACTGCGGAAGATGGGACTTGAACCCACACAGCTCGAAAGCTACAAGATCCTTAGTCTTGCTCGTCTGCCAGTTCCGACACTTCCGCAAGCGACATATCAACTGTCCGTAGATTATAATACTACACAGTCCTTAAGATGTCAACAAAAAAATTAATATTTTTTATTTAATCTCTGTAAAAGATATCTCTTGTATACACCTTCTCCTTCACATCATCCAATAACCTGTCATACCGATTTGTTATAATTACATCCGACATTTTCTTAAATTCCTCTATATCCGTTATAACCCTGGATTTAAAATATTCTGTCTCATGAAGCATCGGCTCATATATGACAACTTCAACGCCTTCCCCTTTCATCCTCTTCATCACTCCCTGAATCGAAGATTGTCTGAAATTATCAGAATTGCATTTCATCGCCAACCGATAAACACCTACGACCTGCGGTTTCCTCTTCAGCACCTGGGACGCCACAAAGTCTTTTCTGGTACGGTTTGCCTCCACAATTGCCCTCATGATTTCGTTTGGCACATCCTGATAATTGGCAAGAAGCTGTTTCGTGTCTTTAGGCAGACAATATCCCCCATATCCAAAAGATGGATTATTATAATGTGAACCGATACGGGGATCTAAACCGACGCCTTCTATAATCTGCTTTGCATCTAATCCTTTTATCTCGGCATAAGTGTCTAATTCATTAAAATACGCCACACGCAAAGCCAGATATGTATTTGCGAACAGTTTTATCGCCTCGGCCTCCGTAGCTTCTGTAAGAAGAACCGTAATATCCTCTTTTACAGCTCCTTGTTTCAAAAGCTCTGCGAATACCGCGGCTTTCTCATGAAGAAATTCGTCGCCTTTGGGAGCTCCGACTACGATCCTTGACGGATACAGATTATCATATAAGGCCCGCCCTTCCCGCAGGAACTCGGGTGAGAACAGGAACCGGCATTTCGGATATCTCTTCGCCAATCTTTCCGTATACCCTACCGGCACGGTAGATTTAATCACAATCACGACGTCAGGGTTAATCCTATTCACCTTATCGACGACATCCTCTACCGACGAAGTATCAAAATGATTCATCTCCGGATCATAGTTTGTCGGTGTGGCGATAACTACAAAATCTGCATGATCTAATTCCGGCTCCAGTCTTGTGCCGCAGCGAAGCGACAACACTTTCTGTTCCAGATACTCTTCAATCTCCTTATCTATAATCGGAGATTTCCGCGCATTCACCATATCCGCACGGCTCTGTACAAGATCATAAGCATACACTTCATTCTCCTGCGACAACAGAACCGCGTTAGACAAACCCACGTACCCCATTCCTGCTATTATAATTTTCATCATTCAAACCTCTTAACCAATTTCTATATTTGTTCTAATCGTGTGCCTTTCTGTTCTAACTATCTGCCCGCCGCTTTCAAAAGCTTTCTTCCGCCGAATACCGCCAAAAGCGCCGCGGCGGCTCCCGCCGCGCCCCACACCCATACCGGTATATCGTGAATATTATAACACCGCACATTGATCCACATCTGATTGATCGCCTGATTCTGCTCGTCGTCAAAGCACACCATAAGCGCCGACCGTAAGATGGCCTCCTGCGACGGATACTGCGCGAACAATTGCCGGTATACCTGATCCGAAGGCGCAGAGATAACATATCGGTTTTCCTTGTCTTCTGCATGGTCTCCGGAAAAGAAGTATCCCAGATCATAGTCCGACACATTTTCTTCCTCTTCTTCCGCCCCATAACACCAATCCGCATATTCAAAGATCCGCATATCGTCGCCTCCGGAAATGACCGATGTATAACCGATGTAGTACATATTCCGGATCGCGTTATCCGCCCTGGAAGTAAAATTCATGAAAGCTTCCGCCGCATGCTGCTTCGCCGCATCGTCTCCGATTCCGCTCTTCAACATGACCCATCCGTCAAAATATATATTGGTGGACTCCCGCGGAACCGCAAACGCAAGCGGAAAGTCATCCTCGTCCGCCTGATCCATCGTATAAACCGCGTCTCCGGACCACTGATAATTCGCCGCCACCTTTCCGGTAACCATATCTGCTTTTCCGGAATCCGTCTCAAAGGAATAGGCGTTATCTTTCACATCCTGAAGGTATTCCTGAACCCAGCCGGGGAAAGGGTCGAAGTCTTTGATGGCATTGCCTGTAACATGGCAAGTCCCTCACAGATACACCAATCCATTTCCATGCAGCTTTCTACCGTCATAAATAACTATATCCTCCGAAGGAAAGGGGCATGCCGTATATTCAGCGCCCCCTTCGATGTGCTGTTGTCTGACAAACCTCTGCTCATCGTTCAGCCCGATATTATGGTGATTTGCGATCAGGACAAACTGGACGGAAAAAGGTGCAACGGCGCTCCTGATTTCATTATTGAGATTGTCTCTCCCGGCAATCCGGCAGACGATTATATCCGTAAGCTATACTACTACCAAAAAGCGGGAGTCCGCGAATATTGGATTGTGGATCCCCGCCGCAGAATGGTGACGGTCAACTTTTTTCAGGAGAACCTGCTTAATATCCAATATTCTTTTGATTCTACAGTTCGGGTCGGTATCTTTGGCGACCTGCTGATCAATTTCTCTGAGATTGCCGACCTGGTGGACATTTAGTATGGAAAAGGGCCGGAGGCTTTCGTCCTCAGCCGTCAGGCAGCAGTTGCAACCGAAAACTTTTGCCCTCAGCCGTCAGGCAGCAGTTCCAACCGAAAACTTTCGTCTTCGGTCGTCAGTCGGCAGCGTCCTCCGTCTTTCAGCGCGCCGAACAGGATTTCATCCACCAGAAGCGGCTTGACCTGGCTCTGGATGACACGTTCGATTTCCCTGGCGCCGAATTCTGCGCTGATTCCCTTTTGCTTTATCAACCTTTTGGCCGGGGTATCGGCGGACAGCTCTACGTTTTTACGAAGAAGCATCTTCTGCAACCCATCAAGCTTTTTCTCCACAATCTGCTCAGCCATTTTATCATCCATGCTGTTGAATACCACAATCCGGCTCAGACGGTTGCGGAATTCCGGCTGGAAAGTGCGTTTGACTTCCTCCAGCAGGATATCCGCGCTGATATCCTTTCCCTGGAAGCCGATGCCGTGCTTTCCCATCCGGCTTGCACCGGCGTTTGAGGTCATGATGATAATCACATTACGGAAATCCGCTTTCCGTCCCTGATTGTCGGTGAGGGTGGCGTAATCCATGGCCTGCAGCAGGATATTGTAGATGTCAGGGTGGGCTTTCTCGATTTCGTCCAGCAGGAGGACGGCATGGGGAGATTTACGGATTTCTTCCGTGAGCAGGCCGCCTTCCTCGTAGCCCACATATCCCGCAGGGGCGCCGATGAGCTTGGCCACGGCATGCTTTTCCTCATATTCGCTCATGTCAAAGCGGATGAGACGGATGCTCAGTTCCTCTGCAAGGCTTCTGGCAATCTCCGTTTTGCCCACGCCGGTGGGGCCTACGAACAGCAGGCTGGCCAGGGGCTTTCCATCCTCCAGAAGCCCGGCCCTTGCGAACTTCACGGCGTTGACCACCTGGGAAATGGCCTCGTTCTGCCCGAAAATGCGGCGCAGGAGACGGGCTTCCAGGGTGCCGAGGCGCTGGGTTTCGTCGTTTTCCACCAGCTGCTTGGGAATTTGACATGTTTTGGACAGAATTTCGTCTATCAGAGTCTTGTCTACTATCTGCTGCGTCAGAGTTTTACCCTGTTCGGAGGGATACACAGGAGGGCAGGTGTCGGTCTCGTCTGCGGAATGCTGTGCCTGTCCTGTGGCCTGTGTATGCTGGTAAGCAGTGCTTTTGTCTGTGGAATGCTGTGCCTGCCCTGCGTCCTGCGCATGCTGGCAAACGGTGTTTTTATCCGCAGGTGTCTGTTTTGGCAGGATGGGATGAACGACGTGTATGAATCCGCTATTCGCCTCGTTGCCAGCGAGGG
>CANODD010000199.1 GCA_947564705.1 uncultured Dorea sp.
CTTATCCGGCCTACATTTGCCACTCCCACAATCAACTCGATCCCCGTAAATGCCCCGCCTGTCACTTTACATACGGATGCGAAATCCAACGTACCATTCCCTCCGCTGACCGGACCATGAACCGTGAGAGTCCCGCCGTTGATAAAGATGTCCCCATTGGCATCCAGTCCGTCGCCGTCGGCATCGACGTACACATTTCCTCCGTTAAACGTCATGACAGCCCCCTGGTCCTCTTCTGGAAATCCTTTTTTTACATCCATGCTTTTTTGCTCATCTTCGGCGCTTTCATCCTTAGAGGCGGCCGCGTTGATACCGTCGTCAGAAGCTATAATCCGAATATCCCCGCCGTTGACCGTGATCTCAAATCCCTCTATCCCTTCATAACTTTGCGAAATATCAAGAACGCCTCCGTTAACCGTCAGTTTTTGCCCCGCATGGACTCCGTCATCCCCTGTGCTGACTGAAAATATACCCGCCTCAATCGTTATATTCTGGTCGCTGTGTATCGCGTCGTCACAGGAGTCCAGAGAATATTCCCCTCCTGCAATGATCAGATCCACATATGATTTCAAAGCTTTAGAGCTGCCGGAATCGGACTCGTCTCCATCTGCCGGTATCGTACCTTCTTCCGATGGAGTCATCTGCTCTCCTGATTCTCCCTCCGGCGGCGCCATTCCTTCTCCTGGCTCCCCTTCCGGCGGTGTCATCTGCTCTCTCATGTCCCCTTCCGGCGGTGTCATCCCCTCTCTCATGTCTCCTTCCGGCGGCGTCATCTGCTCTCTCATGTCCCCTTCCGGCGGTGTCATCTGCTCTCTCATGTCTCCTTCCGGCGGTGTCATCTGCTCTCTCATGTCTCCTTCCGGCGGCGTCATCTGCTCTCTCATGTCTCCTTCCGGCGGCGTCATCCCTTCTCTCATGTCTCCATCTTCCGGCATATTCTCCGGAGGCATCCCCGTTCCGCGATCTCCCGGTATCTCGGATGTCTCGGATGTCTTCCTTGCGTTCCCGCTTCCCCCATCCGTTGTGATATCTATATTTCCGTCATTGATCCGAAGAAGCGTCTCCGCCTGAATCCCGTCGCCTCCCGATGTAATCTCAAAGGAACCCTTTTCAATCAAAATATAGCCTTTATCCGACTCTTTTGCATTTGACGCTTTCATCCCGTCGTCGCCGCTCTCGATTGTAAAGTTCCCGTTTTTTACCGATATGCTGTCCTTTCCTACAATCCCGTCGTCCGCCGCCGAGACGACGTATGTGCCGGTGACAAATTTCAGATCGTCCTTACAATGAACCGCATGATTATAATTTCCGGTAACATTCAAAATTCCCGTTCCGTTAAAAGTCAAGTCATCCTTGGAAAAGACCGCCGCATCCGGTTCGTCATCCCCTTCATTCTCATGCTGATAATCCTCAGCGTCTGCAAAAGTATTCTCCGTACCCTCTGCCAGGATCACAATCACATTGCCCCCTTTGCTGTAAAAAGGCGAAGAAGTTCCGCAGGTAACACTGACGCCGTCAAGAACCAGCCTGACCGTCTCCTCCTTCTTTGCATCCACAATGATCTGCCCATCCTCAAGTGTTCCTGATAAGACATACGTTCCTTCTCCCGTGATCGTAACTCTGCTCCCCTCAATCTCTATATAATCCATACCGCCGCCCGCAGCAGACGCATTCTCTTCAGATACAGAATCCCCGGACTCTGTATCCCTTCCTTCCTCGGCAGATATCCTGTCACCCTCAAGACTCAGATAAACAGCATTATCCTCCTCCCAGGTATCATCAAGCTTATCTTCACTGTATTTTCCTTCTGTCAACGTAACGGTACTGACAGACGCGTGTCCGGCGTTATCCAGACTGCTTCCGGCATCCGCCTCCTTCGTTTCTGCTTTCTGTGTGCATCCTGTCATACTGCTTATCAGCAATAAGGCCGTCAAAAGCGCCCATCTCTTCTTGTTCTTCATTCATCCTCACCTCTATAATTCTTCCTGTACCGCGGCTCTTCGCCCGCAGACAATCGTCAGGTTTCCGTTCCTGCACCGAATCGCGTCCAGCATCTCTTTTTCCCTTCGGATATCCTTAAGTGTAATATGATATTCCAGCTCATACATACTCCCAAGATTCGTCGTCTTCACCCTCTGCAGGCTGCACCGATCCGTATACTCTCGAAAAATATCGTCGAAGATCTCCGTATAATCCAGATGTTCCGCTATCGTAATCCGAAGATCCTTATTCTCCTGCTTCGACTCTCCAAAACGTGTCTTCCCTAACAGCAAAAACACCCCGCCTATCATGATCGTCATAACGACGGCAAAACTAAGGAAGCCAGTCCCGGTAGCCAATCCTACCGCCATGGCAAAGAAAATGACAGCCATTTCCTTCGAGGAACCCGGAACCGAACGAAACCGCACCAGACTGAATGCCCCAAGCACCGCTACACTGGTTCCAAGATTCCCGTTCACAAGCATAATAACCATCTGAACCAACACCGGAAGCAGTGTAAGCGTCACCATAAAATTTTTACTGCATGCTCCCTGTGCACCATAGATCACCGCGATCAGAAGCCCCAGCAATATGGAAACCAGCATACACAGCAATGCATTCTGAACTGTCAGACTTCCCTCTACCCCTGTTAATATACTTGAAAACATATCTGTTTCTCCTCTCTTTCCATTTCGTTTTCTACGAATCTGTTACGTCTATGCTCCGCCAAATGACCATACACCGCTCCGTATTTTGAAAAGGATATCGGATAGATCATGAGCTCTCCCAGAAGATTCGCAAGCCACATAGGATACGCATCCGACACTTTGATTTCCATCAGATACTCCCCCGGATTCAGGATCTCGCATTCCCCGTCATAAGAAAGCTCCAGCCGGTGGCTTCGGCTCCTGATATTTCTGTCTATTGTGATTCTTAAATTTTCGTCCTCATTTCCTATAAACGCCTCTCTGTCATAGGCCAGATATACCTTCGGTCTGGGTTGATAGAACCGGATAAAATAGTCTATTTCTCTTAAAATCTGAGACTTTTTTTCCATAAATATTCCTGATTCCAGATATATACGTGCCTGCGTTATAGGAAGTTTCGCCCTTCTTTTATAGACCACCCCCTGATATTTTTTCTTGATCTCAAGGAATACCTCACTATCGTCTCCTATCTCCCCATAGCCTCGCAGACGAAGCTTCTCTTTATATTTCGGTTTATCTATTGATCTGCGGATGAGATCATAATGAGAAGTGTCGTAATAAATATTACGGATTGTATGTAACCCATATTCATCTCTTTGGATTCTCTCCTCTGCAGCATGCAGAAACATATCATATTGTTTCTGGTTCAGACGATACTTCTTCTCCACCCGTTCAAATACGTTCTGGTTCCTCATTTTTTGAATCTCCTTTATAAATTTATGACCGACTCCGATTTCTGAACGGATGACGCCGTCTGCATTGTCACTCTGCAAAGCAGCGGAAGGAGATACGGCTATACTGCACAGCCGATGACAAGACAGACGGCATCACCCGTTCAATATGAATATGTCAAGTACATGAAACATTGTAATTATAAAATATGGGAAAAATATGGTGAAACTGTGAAAAAAAGGTGAAACGCAACTCTGACCAAATATAAAAAAACGTAATGAAATGTTGTAATTCATTACGCTTTTTATAGAATAATTTGTTATGTATAAAATTCTCCAAAACTACTCAAAGCATCCAATCCGCAAATGTATCTGCCAGCGCGCTCTGATAGCTGACCTCTTCAACAGACTCAGAAGCAACGATATCTCTGGTCCCTACTTCCGTATCATTTAGATAATATCTCGCCTCTCCTACTTTATCCCCTTCCTTAACCGGCGCCTTTAATTTCTTCTCAACCGACACTTTTCGTTTCATTCCTTTCAGATCTGCCCCAGTCGTGTCGATATATGTAAACGGCTCTTTTTGCTCCGCCTTGACGATTGCTTTTACACCTCTTACAATCTTGACCGGCTGAACAGGCTCCGCCTTATCCTCCTGGTACTTATTGCATTTTCCGAAGCCATAATTGCAAAGTGCAATCGCGTCTTTGACGCGGGCTTTGCTGTCCTCGGCCGCCATAATGACTGCAATCAGTTCCATATCATCCTTTTTTGCCGTAGCCGACACGCAGAATTTCGCTTTGCTGGTAGAACCGGTCTTAAGCCCGGTTGCATATTCATATTGCCGTATCAACTTGTTTGTATTGGTCAGCCCGAACTCGGAAGTCCCTTTTTTCGTTGTATGCGTGATATTCTCCATCCAGATGGTACAGTAATCATGAATCTGCGGATATTTTGTAATCAGCTCCCGCGACATCAGCGCAATATCCCTCGCCGTCGTCAGATGGCCGTCCGCATCCAGACCGTTGCAATTTATAAAATGTGTATTTGTCATCCCAAGCCCTTCTGCCCTCTGATTCATCTGTGCAACAAACTCTTCTTCATTTCCACAGATATGTTCTGCCATGGCCACACAGGCGTCATTGGCGCTTGCCACCGATATACACTTGATCATCGTATCGACCGTCTGGACCTCTCCCGGCTCCAGAAACACCTGGGAACCACCCATAGAAGCTGCATATTCCGAAGTCGTTACCTGATCCTCCAGCGTTATCTTTCCCTCATTCAGCGCGTCAAAGATCAATAAAAGCGTCATAACCTTTGTAACACTCGCCGGAGGACGCTGAGTATCCGCATCTTTCTCGTAGATAACCTGCCCTGTGGAAGCTTCCATCAGAACTGCCGACGGTGCGCTGACGTCAATCCCGCCTTGCGCCGTCTTCTCTTGCTGTGCGGTTCCCCCCTGTTCCGAAGTCTCCTCTTGCCGTGCGGTTCCTTCCTGCTCCGACGCTTCTTCCGAGCTGCCTGTCTCCTCCTGCGCACGGTTCCCCTCCTCTGTTTCTCCCTGAAGCTCCGTTTCTTTAGAGCTTCCTGCCTCTTCTGGCGTCTCCGCATATAAAATCGGTTCATGCACTGACATCGCGTATACCGGCTGCATACACAAGAAAGCGCTTATCAATAATGCCACAATTGATTTCATATACTGACTCCTTATAAGTCTTGATATTATTACTATTCTATCAGAACATAATTAAAATATGCATGTAATATATATACTTATTTGATGATTTGCCATTTTCACACAGATAAGGATTTTTAATAGAAATATGTAGTAAATTGTCGAGAAAAGGAGAGCGATAATAAAATAATATCAGACAAATTATTGTTTTTTATGATAAAAAGTAGTATTATATTACTTGAGTTACATGAGAGAAATTTCGGAGTAGAAAAATGCGAATGTTTCTGACCGGGTATCCTGCCCGATTTTGAAACGGAAATACATATATACATTCCGTTTTCTCTACCGCCCGTATCACGGGACATATCTTCAAAAGCAGGCCTAACCGCCTGCCTTTTTCATACTCTTGACATTTATATCCTGCACATGTAATGTATAGTACAAAGTACAATGAATGTTATTCTTGTCTTGTATCAGAATACGAAAATAGCAACTGGAGGTAAGATATGATTGAAAAAATAATAAAAATAATAAGAGGAAATA
>CANODD010000200.1 GCA_947564705.1 uncultured Dorea sp.
CTGCGGTATCTCTCACGCATCGCCGCCTGCTGCCGCGTTTTCTCCAACAGTCTTTATCTACATAATAATCCGCCACGATTGGTATCTCTCTGTTCACCAGCGGCAGAAGCGCCGTCTTTCCTACGATATCCTGATATCTCTCGTCATCCGGATGAACCGCGATCGCCGTATCCCCCAGCATAGTCTCCGGACGGGTGGTTGCGATCTCAAGGAACTGGTCTGTACCTACGATCGGATACTTGATATGCCAGAAGAAACCGTCCTGTTCTTCGTGCTCGACCTCCGCGTCTGAAAGCGCCGTCTTGCAGACCGGACACCAGTTGATGATCCGGGAGCCCTTGTAAATATATCCCTTCTCGTACAGGCTTATGAATACCTCTTCTACGGCTTTCGAGCAGCCCTCGTCCATGGTGAACCGTTCCCTGTCCCAGTCACAGGACACGCCCAGCTTCTTAAGCTGTCCCTCGATGGTGCCCGCATACTCTTCCTTCCACTGCCAGGTCCTCTCGAGAAACTTCTCCCGTCCCAGTTCCTTCTTATCTATGCCCTCTTCCTTCAGTTGGTTCGTTACCTTCACTTCTGTGGAAATAGCTGCATGATCCGTTCCCGGCACCCATAGGGTGTTAAATCCCTGCATCCTCTTGTAGCGGATAATAATGTCCTGCATGGTATTGTCAAGAGCATGGCCCATGTGCAGCTTGCCTGTGATATTCGGCGGCGGCATTACCGTCGTGAACGGTTTTCTGCTTCTGTCCACCTCGGCGTGGAAATACTTATTCTCACACCATTTCTCATATAGTTTCGGTTCAATCTCTTTCGGATTGTAAGTTGTCTCAAGATTCTGGCTCATCGTGCTTCTTCTCCTTCTCTTTCCTTTTAGAATGTATCTGTGAAAATATATCTGCAAGGGCGAAAAAAACCGCCCTTTACGCTGTAAAGGGCGATCGTACATGTCGAATCGCGGTACCACCTTTATTTATATAGAAGAAACTCTTCCATATCTCATCTTATTCTATAACGGGAACGACTCCGGGATGACCTACGCTTGCGCAAAACCGCCCCCTCTGTATCCGCGGTATCCGAAGGTTCAGCCATCCGGCTCCGAAGCTACCTTCCGCACCTCTGTCCTTGAGCCTCTCTCAGCCTCAGGAAACCGGAATCACTGTCCGCGGTCTCCCTGGACGCCCTCTCTGTCAGAACGAACTTATGCGTACTCCTCTTCTTCCATGCCTTTATGCTATAAACTTTAAAGAGGATTATAGTCACCATGAAAATATTTGTCAAGGAGTTTAGGGAATTTTCAGAAAGTCTTAAGGTGTTACAGTTCGTCTAAGATACCGCCTACCATTCTCCAATAGGCTGCTCTCTCAGGATCTGCCGGGATGATATCCCCTTCGGCGTAGAGCTTCGCAAGCTGGCGGGCCGCATATCCTTCGTCCGTCTCGCTTGCCCTCTCATACCACTCAATCCCTTTTTCAACGTCCTTTTTAACCCCGATCCCCCGAAGGTACATTCCCGCAACCTTGGATTGTGCATAAGCGTCTCCCTTTTCTGCCTGCCGCAGATGATTCTTAAACTCAGTCTTTTCCTGCTTAAGCCGCTGCTTTGCCTTAAGCTCCGCCAGCAGCTCGCCCGCCTCCTTATGACTCTTCGCCGCTGCTTTCTCAAG
The DNA here is from genome assembly GCA_947564705.1 of uncultured Dorea sp. Lineage (GTDB taxonomy): Bacteria > Bacillota > Clostridia > Lachnospirales > Lachnospiraceae > Sporofaciens. The sequence goes on from CANODD010000200.1 coordinate 1,670, forward strand.
CCAACGGATACTTTCTGCCTCATCTTTTTTCACTCCTGCTCCGGTATAGTAGGCAAGGGCAAGCTGATACTGCGCCTGAATATGCTCCTTCTGTGCCGCTATCCGAAAATACTCAGCCGCGTCCTTCAGATATGTATGATATCCGTCCCCCGTTTTACAATACATACCCATCTCGTAAAAACCGGACGCTGTGCTCGGATTCCTGATTCCCTGTTCAAACTGTTCCTTTGCTTCTTTCATCTTCCGATGCACTTCATGAATCATGTCCTCCGCATCCGCATCCCCTTGCTGCGCCATCTCTACCAGAAGCTTGATCCCTTTATCGGTATCCTGTATCTCCGATTCTCCATAGATATAAGCTTTCGCCAGAGCATACTGTGCCTCCGGCTCTCCTGTCGCCGCCGCCTTCTTTCCCCAGCTCATGCTAAGCGTCAGGTTCTTCTTCACTAATTCTCCGTCCTTATAGAGCTGCATCATCTTAAGCATTCCTGGGACATACGCTGCTTTTGCCGATTCCCGGAACCAACGGAGCGCCTCTTTCTGGTTCTGCTGCGTTCCAACCCCCGCATAAAGCATCTCCGCCGCCTTGTACATGGCGGCCTCGTCTCCTGCCTCCGCTTTCTCAAGAATCTGTTCATACGTTTCCCCCGCCTCGAGCTCTGCCCGCAAGGTTTCCGTATCCCAAAACGGCTCCTCCGGCTCCTTCGAATCTTCGTCTTCCACATCTTCCAATGTCACAATCTCCAACGACAACTCTTTCGGCAAGTCATCCGATAATTCTGGATCTGCCGGCTCTATCTCCTTCGTATCTGCCTCCATGGGAGGAGTCTCTTCGTTCTCTGTCATTTGGACGTTTCTCTTAGGGCTCTTCTCTTCCCTGACTTCCTCCGGCTCCGTCCCGAAACTACTTTCTTTCTTATCTACTTTCCTATCCGTTTTCTTATCCGCTCCAATATCTGCTTCAGAATTTACCTTTGGATTCCGCTCATTTTCCTCCCTTTCAGAATCCGTATCCCGAATTGCATCCAGGCTTGTCTCCACTCTTTGTTCCAGCTCCATTACTTCCGGCCTCTTCTCCCCGGCCTGAATATCCTCGCCTCCTTCGAAACCGTTTCCTGCACGCTCCTCTTCTTCCGTCCCCTGCGACTCTCTCTGATGGATTATCATCTCCAGGATATCCGCCACATCAAGAAAAACGGATACATAGAGTTCCCTCTTTCGTCCGTCTTCGTATTCCAACACACAATAACTGTTATTCTCTTCTCTGATGGAGACACTCTTTAGATACATCAGCTCCACCGGCGGTTCTTCCTTCTCATTGCTGCTGTACAGATACCGGTCGGTCAATAGAAATCCCGACTTGCCGGACTTCACAAGCGTCGTGTCTAAGAGCGCGACGACTTCTTCCGGTTTTACGATTCTTGCATATTGGTCTATAGCCATATCAATCTGACGCGGCTTCAAATCTTTCGCCAACTGAAATCCGAATGAATTTTTACTTCGGTAATTCTCCACGGCATACTCAATCCATTGCCTCATGCATCAGCACCTCCAACTCTTTCGTTCTTTTCATCTAAAATGTCTCTTCCACCGTACTACGTCTTTATTTTAACATATTAAATCTTATTTGTCATATATTTCGAGTTTTGAATCAAATACTACCCTTATATCAACCCCAAACTGCGCAGCAAATACAGCCATCCGGTAAGTGTAAATGCACTGAACACCGTCGTCAGCATGACTACGCTTGAAGAAAGAACGCCTTCGTGTCCCATATTCCTTGCCATCACAAAGCAGGTCACCGTAGTAGCCGAACCAAGCATGACAAGAATCGCCACCAGTTCTTCATTCCTAAAGCCTAACCTCACCGCCACCGGCAGAAAGATCCCACAGAAACCGATTAATTTGATAAAAGCCGCGACAATCGCCGGTCCCGCTTTCGCGAAGGCTTTTCTGACATCGAATGCAGCCCCCATCGCCATCAGCCCGAGCGGCGTCGCAATCCCGCCGACGCTTGATACGGTTTTCTCCAGGACCCGGGGCATCGGAAGCCGTAAGAGAGACCAGATAAGCCCGGCCGCAATCCCCAGAATGATGGGATTTGTCAAGACTCCCTTTAAGGTCTGCCGAACCAGAGAACGATTCATCCCCGACTGTCCCGGTTTAAAAAAAGAAAGCACCAGAACTGCCATAATATTGTACAGCGGCACACTCCCGATAATCATAAGCGGCGCCATGCCTGCCGTACCATAGATATTCTGGATAAATGCAATCCCAAGGATCGCCGCACTGCTTCGATAAGACGACTGTATAAATTCCCCACGGACGGCGCGATCCCTCCACAGACACGACACTCCCGCCGATATCACGATACTGACGACCGTCGCGGCAAAGCAAAATACTACGAACTTCAAGTTCCATACCTGGTCAAAATCAACCGCCGCCAGATCACCAAACAACAGAACCGGCAGCGGAACGGTAAATACAAACCGATTCATCTTCGACGCGAACACCTCGTCTATCCATCCCACTTTATTAAAAAATGTTCCCAATATCATAATTAAGAATACCGGAATCGTTGCATTTAAGCTAAATATCAGATTCTCCATCCGCTCCCACTCTTCTCCTCTGTTCTCTAATAGCAAATCCTAAAATAAACCAGATATACCTTATTCTTATCCTGTCTGCCGGACAGATAATATCATGTGAAACAGTATACCACATTATCTGCAATGATGTATTGATATTAAAGATGAAATAAAAGCACAACCCTCTTGATTTTCGTATACCATCTCATTATACTATAAGAAAGACTTAATTCTAATAAATATTATTTGACACAGGAGGACATTGTTCTATGGCAGGTTCTTCATCCATACTTATGACAGAAGGACCCATCGGGAAGCGCATTATTACATTTGCGTTTCCTCTTTTTTGGGGAAATCTCTTTCAGCAACTTTATAACACGGCGGATTCCCTGATCGTCGGCAATTTCATCGGAAACGCCGCTCTCGCAGCCGTCAGCTCGTCAAGCAGCCTGATCTTTCTGATGGTCGGTTTCTTCAACGGGATCGCCATCGGCTCCGGCGTCGTGATCGCCAGATACTTCGGAGCGCGGGACACGGGCAGACTTAAGCGCTCCATCCATACCACGGTCGCTTTCGGTCTGATCTGCGGCGCAGGGCTGACCCTCGTCGGCGTCTTCGCTGCGCCGCAGATCCTGGTACTGATGGGGACTCCGGCAGAGGTCCTGCCCAATTCCATTACATACTTCAGGATCTATTTCTCCGGCTCCCTTGCTTTCGTGATGTATAACTTCTTTGTCGGGATCCTGCAGTCAGTGGGAGACAGCCGCCACCCTCTGATCTATCTCATCATATCTTCCGTTATCAATATCCTTCTCGACCTGGTTCTGATCGGAAGGTTACACTTCGGCGTCGGCGCCGCCGCGTTCGCTACGGTTATCTCGCAGTTTGTAAGCGTAGCCTTATGCCTGCGCCAGTTACTGCGCAGTCCGGAAGAATTCCGGCTGTCCCCACGGGAGCTTAGAATTGATAAGGATATGTTAAGACAGCTCTTAAACAGCGGTCTTCCCGCCGGGTTCCAGAACTCCATTATCTCCGTTGCAAATGTATTCGTCCAGGCCAATATCAACGGATTCGGCCAAATGGCCGTCGCAGGATGCGGAGCTTATTCAAAGATACAAGGTTTCGTCTTCCTTCCGATTACCTGCTTCTCTCTGGCTCTTACCACCTTCATCAGCCAGAACCTGGGAGCAAAAAAATATGACCGAGTCAAAAAAGGCGCCGTATTCGGCATCTTCTGCACGGTCATTGCCGCCGAACTGATCGGAGTATTGATCTATA
>CANODD010000201.1 GCA_947564705.1 uncultured Dorea sp.
TGCGCAGCACCCAGAAGGATTTACCGTCATCATCAATGGCGATATTCAGACGCATCATATGACTATGGGAGAGGGGGGAGCCGTCTATACGAACGATCCGCTGCTGAATAAATGTGTCCGGTCTTTCCGGGACTGGGGACGCGACTGCGTATGTGCCTCGGGACAGGACAATCTTTGCGGTCATCGGTTTGATAAGCAGTACGGGGAATTGCCGCTGGGATATGATCACAAATATGTATATTCGAATTTCGGATATAACCTGAAGGCAACGGATATGCAGGCTGCGATAGGATGTGCGCAGCTTGAGAAGTTCCCGGCTTTTGTAGAGCGCAGAAAGAAGAATTTTGCACGCCTGAAAGGTGCGCTGGCAGGAACCGAGGATAAACTGATTCTGCCGGAGGCCTGTGAGAATTCGGACCCGAGCTGGTTTGGGTTTATGATTACCTGCAGAGAAGGCGTGGAACGCAGCCGGATGGTAGATTTTATTGAAAAGAACGGGGTTCAGACGAGAATGCTTTTTGCAGGGAACTTGATCAAACATCCGTGCTTTGACGAAATGCGGAGATCGGGGGAAGGGTATCGGACCGTAGGTACTTTAGAGAACACAGACAGGATTATGCGCGACACCTTCTGGGTCGGCGTGTATCCCGGAATGACAGACCAGATGATAGACTATATGGCCGAAATGATCCGAAAAGCGCTGTGATAAGAGACTGGTAATGATAAGAGATCGGTGATGATAGAGACAAGTGATGATAGGGACAAGTAATGATAGAGACAAGTAATGATAGAGACAGGAAAAGGACCATACAAAATTACGAAAAGAGGAGAATGAGAATGAACAGGACATTTATTGTAGCAGAAATAGGAATTAACCACAACGGGGATTTGAAACTTGCCGAAAAACTGATTGATACCGCGGTGATAGCAGGGTGCGACGCGGTGAAGTTTCAGAAGCGTACGATTGACAAGGTATATACGCAGGAATATCTGAAAGAGGCCAGGCAAAGCCCGTGGGGAACGACCCAGAGGGACCAGAAGGAAGGGCTTGAATTCGGCAAGGAAGAGTATGATAAGATCAATAATTATTGCCGTGAGAAAGGAATCGAATGGTACGCTTCCGCGTGGGATATTGATTCCCAGAAGTTCTTACAGCAGTATGACTGCAAGTATAACAAGGTTGCTTCCGCGATGCTGACAAACGATGAATTGCTGACGGAGATCGCCAAAGAAAAGAAATACACGTTTATCGCCACCGGAATGAGCACCTACGAGGAGATCGACCATGCGGTGGAGATCTTCAGGAATCATGATTGTCCTTTTGAACTGATGCATTGCAACAGCACGTATCCGATGCCCATTGAGGACGCAAACCTGAAATTAATACACACCTTAGCCGAAAAGTACCAATGCAAAGTCGGATACAGCGGACATGAAGCGGGAACGCTGGTAAGCACCTGCGCGGTTGCAATGGGGGCGACTTCTATTGAACGGCATATTACGATGGACCGGACTATGTATGGGTCCGACCAGAAAGCGTCCATTGAGCCGTATGAATTATGTTCCCTGGTGAAGGATATAAGAGACACGGAGAAGATCGTCGGAGACGGTGAAAAAATACTGACAGAAGCAGAAAAAGCAGTGAAAGTCAAGCTGAGAGGATAAGGCAAATGATAAAATTGGTGGTTTTTGATATTGACGGTGTCCTTACAGACGGTGCGATTACTGTAGATTCAGAAGGAAAAGAACAGAAAAGAGTGAATCTAAAAGACGTCGACGCGATATTTGCATTGATTCGGGAAGGTTACATGATCGCGGCGGTAACGGGAGAGGATACGGAGATCGTTAAGTATTTTGAGCGCAGGTTCCCCTGGAACTATTTCTATAAAGGAATCAAGAAGAAGAAGGAAGCGATAGAGGATATTGTTGCCCGGGCGAAATGCTCTATCGAAGAGACCTGCTTTATCGGCGACGGGAAGTATGACGTAGAGGCGATTCGTGCGGCGGGGCTTGGCGCTTGCCCGGCGGACGCCGTGACCGACGCCCGTGTAGCGGCGGACGTGATCCTTCATAATACCGGCGGAAATGGATGCGTATGGGAGCTTACCGAAATATTAAAAAGATTAAAGAATACAGACCGGGAGTATCAGTATTTTTATGATCATATGTATGCCCATATGTATATCTTTAAGAATATTGTGTCGGATTACAAGCTTGTTGAAAAAGTGATGCAGATTGGAAAAGAACTGGTTGAGATCCTGTCCGGAAACGGCCAGTTGTTTCTCTGCGGCAACGGGGGAAGCGCCGCCGATGCACAGCATATAGCGACAGAATTCGTCAGCCGTTTTTATAAGGAGCGGCCGGGGCTGAACGCGGAGGCTCTGAATGTGAATACGTCCACGCTTACGGCGATCGGAAACGATTATAGTTTTGAACGTATCTTTGCGCGCCAGTTGGAGGCGAAGGCAAATAGGGGTGATATGCTGATCGGAATCTCTACCAGCGGTCGGTCTAAGAATGTTGTGGAAGGGCTGCAGTATGCAAAAGACCATGGAATGAAGACGGTCATGCTGATGGGAGATCACCATACCCGGGAATTGAATGATTTTGTGGATTATATCATCAAGGTTCCGAGTAAAGATACGCCGCGTATCCAGGAAGCGCATATTTTTGTCGGACATCTTCTGGCGGAATATGTAGAAGAAGAAATATTTAAGAGGAAACAAATGAATGAATAGAATGAATAATCTGGGAATCATGCAGGGACGGCTGACCGACAAAGGAGGTTTTTATCCGCAGCAGTTTCCGTGGGCGGACTGGCAGCAAGAATTTGCGGCGGCGTCCGCCGCTGAGATTGCTTATATCGAGTGGATGTTTAATTACGAAGATTATGAAAAGAACCCTGTTTGGACGGAGAGCGGAAGAAAGCAAATTACGTTTTGCGAGAATCATACGGGCGTTTCTGTCAAATCAGTATGTGCGAATTATTTTATGGAGAAGGGGCTTTTTGAGGATGGAAAGCCGAACAGAGAATCCTTTATGGTCTTACAAAGACTAATCGAGTATACGGCGATGATGGGGGCAAGGATACTGGTTCTGCCTTTGTTTGAAGGAAATACAACGTCTGTGGAATCCCTCTGTGATCCCTCTTTTAGAGAAACCATTGCGGCGGCTGAAAGAAATCATATCCGGATCGCGTTAGAGACGGACTGGGAGGCGGGTCTATGCCGCAGGATTTTGGATGTGTTGGATTCCGACCATCTTGGAATCTGCTATGACTTGGGAAACGCTAAGGGAAATGGAAGAGACATTCTTTCAGAAATTCAGTTATTAAAAAATAAAGTATTCGACATCCATATTAAAGATAAACCGGTGGGGGGAACGACGGTCATGCTGGGCGAAGGGGACGTGGATTTCCGGGAATGCTTCTTGCTGGCACAAAGTATGGACTTTCGGGGGCCCATGATTCTTGAGTCATATTATGGGGAATCCGCTGTTTCGGATACTTTGAAAAATATTCACTATATTAAAAATATTAGAGGCTATGCGTATGAAAATCTTATTTATAGGTCTGGGCAGCGCCGGACAAAGGCATCTGCGTAACATTAAGAAAATCCTGGGTGATCAGGCCGAGATCGCGGCATACAGGGTGAGAAACCTGAAACGTGTATTTGACGATAGCATGAAGATCGTTCCCGGCCAGTCTGTGGAGGAATTCTTCGGAATCCGGGAATATTATGATCTGGAAGAAGCATTGGGCTGGAAGCCTGATATTACTATTATTTCGAACCCGAACAGTATGCACCTGGAATGCGCGATACGTTCGGCACAGGTGGGCAGCGACCTTTTTATAGAGAAACCCCTGGCCAACTGCCTTAAGAATGTGGATCTGTTAACGGATCTCGTTGAAAAAAACGGACTGAAGGCCTATGTCGGTTATCAGAACCGTTTTCATCCCTGTGTTCGGATGCTGAAGGATGTTATAGAAGGAGAAAAACTGGGCCGTATTATCGCGGTTCACTGTGAGATCGGCGAGTTATTAACCGGGATGCACAGTTATGAAGATTACCGTGGTATGAACGAATCCCAGAAATCAACCGGCGGAGGGGTCGTCTTATGTCAGATCCATGAATTGGATTATCTGTATTGGCTTTTTGGTATGCCCAAAGAGCTTTTTTCTATTGGAGGGAAAAACAGCCGTCTGGAGATAGACGTGGAGGACCACGCGGTAACGTTGTGCAGGTATCAGAGGGACGGATACGAGTTCCCCGTGACGATACAGCAGGATTTTCTACAGTCGCCCCCGGTAAGGACGTGTAAAGTCATCGGCGAACGCGGGCGGGTTGAGATTGATTTGCTGAAAAATGAGTGTACGTTAAGAATGGCGGATCATGAAGCCGAATGTCATTCCTTCCCATCCTTCACAAGAAACGATATGTTTGTAGAAGAGATGAAAATGTTCCTTCAGTGTGTCGCTTCCAGAGAGAGGGAATTTATCAATATAGAGGATGGTCTGGCAAGTCTTAGATTCGCCCTGGCGATTAAAGAATCTATGAAGAACAAATCAACGATAAGGTTTCAGGAGGAAGAAGTATGAAGCAGGGGAAATCCGTGCATGAATTATTTGACCTGACGGGGAAGACGGCAGTCATAACCGGAGGAGCAGGGTTATTAGGATATAAGCACGCGGAGGCATTGATGGAGTTTGGGGCTAATTGTGTATTAGTCGATATCTGTAAAGAAAGGGCGGAGGAGCTTGCGTCTGCACTGACGGCGGAATTTAAAGGAGAAGCCGTCGGCGTCTGTTCAGATATCACTTCAAAAGAAGATATAGAAAGATTAAAGGACACGGTCATAAAAAGATTCGGGAGCGTGCATATTCTGATCAATAATGCCGCGAATAATCCTAAATTCGAGGAGATCGAAAAGAAAAAAGATTGTGGGAAAAGATTTGAAACCTTCCCTGTGGCAAACTGGAATGACGATATTGCGGTGGGATTGACGGGCGCTTTCTTGTGCAGCCAGATCTTTGGGACGCATTTTGCCGGACAGGAAGAAGGGGTTATTTTGAACATATCCTCCGATCTGGGGGTGATAGCCCCGGATCAAAGAATATACAGGCAGGACGGATTGCCGGAAGAAGAACAGCCGACGAAGCCGGTTACTTATTCTGTCATAAAAAGCGGCCTTATTGGGCTGACAAGATATTTGGCTACTTACTGGGCGGATAAGAATGTCCGCTGCAACGCGCTTGTGCCGGGGGGCGTATATACCGGACAAAACGACGTATTTCTGCAGAAGCTTACGAATCTGATCCCCATGGGGAGGATGGCGGAGCCCGACGAATATAAGGCGGCCGTAGTGTTCTTATGTTCGGAAGCTTCAAAATATATGACGGGCGCTTCGCTGAATATAGAGGGCGGACGTACTTGCTGGTAAAGTACTTGTCAGTAAAGAAAAGAAAGGAACAGATGTCAGGATGAAGAAGAAACTTTCAGATTTTGTATGGGAATATAT
>CANODD010000202.1 GCA_947564705.1 uncultured Dorea sp.
GCGAGATATCTTCACCGCCTTTAACTACCTTCAATGTCCTGAAAGATGAGATCGGGAGAACTGCGGCCAGGCTTTTGCTCAACCAGTCCGAAAGCCAGGAGCGCATTCCTATGAAGCTTGAGATCCTGACAGACTTTATCGAACGAGACAGTGTAAAAAGTATCAAAAACGAGTAGGGAATATTTTTCCCTACTCGCCGCACACCCCGTGCGCCGCCTTAGCGGCATACTTCTTCTGCACGGGGCTGCGCATAAAAAATCGGGGGCTGCCAGGAGATGACAGTCCCCTCTTTCTGCGAGGAGAATGAACCTATGAATCAACAAACCGTACCCGCCGCCAACTCGGATTCCCTCAAGATCCTGTACGAGGACTCCCATATCCTGGTATGCTTCAAACCAGGCGGAACCGCCGTCCAGAGCAGGAAACTTGGAGCTCCCGATATGGTCAGCATCCTTAAGAACTATATTCATCAAAAAACTCCGTCCAAAGGCGAACCTTTTCTCGGGGTCATCCATCGTCTGGATCAGCCGGTCAGCGGAATCCTTGTATTTGCCAGGACACCCGCCGCGGCGAAAGAACTGAACCGTCAGTTAACCAGCCATGAATTCGGCAAGTATTACCGGGCGCTGGCCGCCGGACACCCGCCGAAGGAAAAAGATACACTGGAAAATTACATGGCAAAAGATGCCCGCACCAATCTGTCCCGCATCTGCAGCCCGGATGCCGGCAAAGCCAAACTTGCCAAGCTGCACTATGAAGTTATTACAGCCGGACAACGATATTTCTCCCCGGATGCTTCTACTGCCGCCCAAACCCCCGGCGCCGCCGAACTGGATATCCGGCTAGATACCGGACGGCATCACCAGATCCGGGTACAGCTTGCACACATAGGCTGCCCCATCGTCGGCGACACCAAGTATAACCCGGCCTGCAAAGAGGGACGCACCTGGCAGGAGATCTGTCTCTGCGCCTACCGGCTGGATTTCCGCCATCCGAAGACGCAAAAACCGCTTCATTTCTGCCTGCTGCAAGATTCTTAAATACAATGTTCGTTTTGCAGATGCCTGAAGTAAAAGAAGAGGGCGTCTCCTGCCCTCTTCTTTCTACTCTTCCCTCTCTTCTTCCAATGCCTCTTCGTACTTTTCAAGGATAATACGCTGTATACGATCTCTCGTCCCAGAATTGATTGGATGAGCAATGTCTCGATACTCTCCGTCCAACGCCTTCTTACTCGGCATAGCAATGAAGAGTCCCTTTTCACCTTCGATGACCTTAATATCATGTACGACAAACTCTTCATCTATCGTAATAGACACTACCGCTTTCAGTTTGCCCTCCTTAGCCATCCTACGCACGCGTACATCTGTGATCTGCATTTCTTTACTTGCCCCTTTCTTCCTAATGAACTGCAAAGAAATAATCCACACAATCTGCCTGTACCAATTATTCCTTTTCAGTCCCTTACCGCCGCACTATAGTGCATACCTTTCGTTTTTTTCCACGATTACCTTCACACCATTTTCCCCAACATGGCGCGTCTTCGCCCTGATCGTATCCCTGCTCTCTACGATACAATTCTCAATGTACGTATTATCCCCAAGATAAACATCATTCAGAATAATTGAGTTCTTAATCACGCAATTATTTCCCACGAACGTCTTCTTGAAGAGAATCGAATTCTCTACCGTACCATTGACGATGCTTCCGCTCGCCACCAGACTGTTCTTGACTACGGCGCCCGGATTATACTTCGCCGGAGGCAGGTCGCTCACCTTAGAATAGATCTCCGGATGTTCTTTGAAGAAATAATTCCTCACCTTCGGATCCAGGAAATCCATATTCGTCCGGTAATATGCAGCTACCGTTGAGATGTTGCTCCAGTAATCTTTTATCTCATAACCGTACATTCTCTTCAGATTCTTATATCTGATCAGAATATCAGTTACAAAATCATGTCTCTCTTCTTCCGCGCAATGCTCGATTAAATCAATCAGAAGCCTCCTTCTGATAACATAGATACCGGTAGATATCATATTCGAAGTAGCCAGCATCGGTTTCTCTTCAAAATCCTCGATCCGCATGGTCTCGTCCAGCTTCAGAGTCCCGAACCGGCTGGCGTCTTCATTGTCATCCAGCCTCTTACAAACCACCGTAACATCTGCTTTCTTCTCGATATGGTATTCCAATATCTTATTATAGTCCATCTTATATACGGCGTCTCCGGATGTGATGATCACATATGGTTCATGACATCTCCGGAGGAAATCCAGATTCTGATAGATCGCGTCCGCCGTTCCTCTATACCAGTATCCGTTGTCTGCCGTGATCGTCGGGGTGAATACATATAATCCCCCCTGTTTCCTTCCGAAATCCCACCATTTAGATGAATTCAGGTGTTCGTTCAGCGAACGTGCGTTATACTGCGTCAGCACCGCTACTTTCTGAATATGTGAATTTGACATATTGCTTAAAGCAAAGTCAATCGCCCTGTAGCTTCCCGCTACCGGCATAGCGGCAATTGCCCGTCTCTGAGTCAGTTCACGCATCTTATGACTGTTCCCACCCGCTAATATAATACCTACTGCTCTCATACTCGTCCACCTGCCTTTATCAATGTCTCTCCACTCTCAAGTACGCCGTTCGGATAGTCTTCCCTGACTGTGACGCCGCTGATCGCAGTATTTTTTCCGACTTGTACTCCTGCCGGGACTACGGAGTTCTCACCCACCGTCACCAGTCCGAAGGAATAGATCGCCGGTTTCATCTTGTTCGGCACGCTGCTCCCGATTCCAAAGGTTACATTAGTGCCGATCTCACAATTCTCGGCGATGATCGATTTGTCGATCACACATCCGTCCCCGATCGTAACGTCCTTCATAATGATAGAATCTCTGACCACCGTACCGTTTCCTATCGTCACGCCTGAACCGATGACGCTGTTATGCACTTCTCCGTAGATTTCCGTTCCGTTTCCGACAATACTCCTGTCAACCACCGCCTGTCCGGAAATATACTGCGGCGGAAGGATACCGCTGTTCGTATAGATCTTCCAGTACTCTTCATAAAGATTGAACTCCGGAATAATATCGATCAATTCCATATTCGCTTCCCAATAAGAACCGAGTGTTCCTACGTCTTTCCAGTATCCGTTGTATTCGTAGGCGAATAACCTCTGGCCTCTGTCATGGCAGTACGGAATAATATGCTTGCCAAAATCACATCCCGGCACATGTTCCAGCGCGATCAGCGCCTCCTTAAGCACCTTCCAGCTAAAGATATAGATTCCCATAGACGCCAGATTACTCTTTGGCTCCGGCGGCTTTTCCTGGAATTCCGAGATCTTTCCTTCCCGATCCGTCACTACGATTCCAAATCTGCTCGCCTCTTCCTTCGGCACCGGCATCGCCGCTATCGTAACGTCTGCCTGATTCTCCTTATGGTAATCCAGCATCACTTCATAATCCATCTTATAGATGTGATCGCCGGACAAGATCAATACATACTCCGGATGAAACGTCTCCATATAGTCCAGATTCTGGTAGATCGCGTTCGCAGTACCCGTATACCACTCGCTGTTATCGCTTTTCTCGTAAGGCGGAAGAATCGTAACTCCTCCGAAATTACGGTCCAGATCCCACGGAATACCAATCCCGATATGTGTATTCAGCCGCAGCGGCTGGTACTGGGTCAATACCCCGACGGTATCGATTCCCGAGTTAATACAGTTACTGAGCGGAAAGTCTATAATCCTATATTTGCCTCCAAAAGCAACTGCCGGCTTGGCCACTTTTGCAGTAAGGACGCCTAATCTGCTTCCCTGACCACCGGCCAGAAGCATCGCTATCATTTCTTTTTTTCTCATGTCATCACCCTTTCCAAGTAAATCTATTCTTATTATACCACAATTTTTTCATATAGTGAACAATATTTACAAAAATTTTGAATTTTCTGTTAAGATTTTATTAAAATATAACAAAAAATTTTGACTTGGTTTTTTCCCCATATATGTATATAATATTATGAAAAGACTATAACTATTATGACTATTTTCAAGGAAGGTATCTTATGTATAAAATCAACTTCAAACAACCTGTACACGTGCATTTTATCGGAATCGGCGGCATCAGTATGAGCGGTCTCGCAGAGATCCTGTTAAAGGAGGATTTCCGCGTCTCAGGTTCCGATAACAAAGAATCCGCCCTGACCGACCGGCTGAAACAATTAGGCGCCACCGTATTCTGCAGGCAGCAGGCTTCTAATATTATTCCCGGAATTGACGTAGTCGTATACACGGCCGCGATTCACGAGGATAATGAGGAGTATCAGGAAGCTCTTCGACAGGATCTTCCTATGTTAAGCCGGGCCGAACTCTTAGGACAGCTGATGACGAATTATAAAGTACCTGTCGCAGTATCCGGAACCCACGGAAAGACCACCACCACGTCCATGCTCTCCCATATACTTCTCGCCGCAGATCTGGACCCCACCATATCTGTGGGCGGTATCCTGAAAGCCATCGGCGGCAATATCCGTGTAGGCGGATCAGAGGTTTTCGTTACGGAAGCATGCGAATATACCAATAGCTTCCTCCACTTCTTCCCGAATATCGGAATCATATTAAACATCGACGCGGATCATCTGGATTTCTTCAAAGATCTGGACGACATCCGCAATTCTTTCCATAAGTTCGCGAAGCTTCTGCCCGAAGACGGAACGTTGATCATCAATGACAGTATTCCGAACCTCTCAGAGATCACTGCCGATCTCTCCTGCAGGGTTATTACTTACGGAAATGATTCCAAAAACGACGGACTTAGTATAACCAGCAAAGACCACGGATATGCAGACTCCGGAAACGCAGGAAACAACGGCAATTCTCCCGCGTACAGCGCTGCCAATATTTCCCACAATGATTTAGGCGAAGCCTCCTTTGACCTGTTCCGGCATGGTAACTTTGTAAGCCAGATCGACCTTTCCGTCAACGGAGACCATAACGTGTCCAACGCGCTGGCCGCCATCGCAGCCGCAGACCTCCTGGAGGTCTCTGTCGACGCAATAAAGGAAGGGCTTAAGTCATTCCATGGAACCGACCGCCGCTTTGAGCTGAAGGGCATGCGAAACGGCGTCACGATCATCGACGATTATGCCCATCACCCGACAGAGATCCAGGCTTCCCTGGCAGCGGCAAAGAATTATCCGCACAGAGAGATCTGGTGTATCTTCCAACCCCATACGTATACCAGGACGAAAGCTCTCTTCCGGGAATTTGTCGACGCGCTTTGCGAAACCGATCACGTCATCCTGGCCGATATCTATGCGGCAAGGGAAACCGACACCCTGGGCATCTCCTCGAAGGATATCGCGGACGCCCTGAAGGAGAAGGGCTGCGACGCATATTATTTCTCTTCCTTTCAGGATATCGAAGATTTTTGTACCAGAAGGACAGGCAAAAAAGGAATTTTTGAGTAAAAAACAAGGTTTTTTGTGG
>CANODD010000203.1 GCA_947564705.1 uncultured Dorea sp.
GCCGGTTTTTATTGACTGTGACGATAGCTTCTGTATGGATCCGGTGAAGCTATCGTCACAGTCAATAAAAACCGGCTGGGCGAACTGATATCTGACCGGATTGACCGCCGCGATAAAGGTAAGCGGAGGAACCAGAACCACGTCTCCCGGCCTTACTCCTGCCTCGATCAGAGACAGATGCAGCGCAGACGTACCGCTCTGACACGCCGCCACGTTCCCGGTATGCAGATATCGGGCAAGCATTCGTTCTAATTGTGCGATATACGCCCCTCCCGTCGACACCCAGCCTTGTTCCAGCGCGTCGTCAACATATTTTTTTTCATTTCCTTCAAAATTAGGAATTGATAACGGTATGAATCTGCTCATTCTGTCCCGCCTTCCTTCTCTACATCTTATGGTCCAAAGACCTGCCGGTTTCTATATGTTCAAAATTCGGCAGATATGCCTGGATGATCTGTACGATCTCTTCTTTCACAGGCTCTTCTTTGTCGAACGCCAGATAAAGCTCCCGGAATAATTCTTCTATCCTGCCCCGGTCCGGGATCTCCTTTCCCGTAACGACCCCAAGGGAATCAAAACGATTCCAGGACACCTCTTCTCCCTCCGTATAGAACTCCTCGTATTCTTTCTCTCCCGAGGTATTCGAAACAGAATAATGGACCGGATACTGTCTTTTTCCGTCCTTCAATTCCTGCGCCCTCTCTAAAGCCTCCTCGTCGGAGTCGCAAAGCAGCGCCTCATACCCGTATTCCCGAAGTAATTCCGTACCTATCGCGTCAAACGTCATCATCTGCGCCTCATTAAGTTTTGGAAAGAAGATCTCCCTGTTTCCTCCAAGCATGCAGGAGAGCATACAGATCTGCCCGCTCTCCTGCGGGGATACAAAATATCTCCTTACATCGGAGGGCGCCGATAAGGGCTGCAGCTTCGCAATACGCGCCAAAAAACCGTCCGGCAGCGAACCGTTGGAAAACGCCACGTTCGCGAACCGCGCCGTATTCACCGGGAATTTATCCGAATAGCTGAAAATCACGTCTTCCATGATCCTCTTAGACGCCCCCATAATATTCACCGGGTTCGCCGCCTTATCCGTAGACACGCAAAAATATTCCTCCGGAGGGTATTGCTCCAATAAATCCAACAACTGCTTCGCGTGAAGCACGTTATTTTGGAGCAGGGCCTCGATCGAGTAGACGTCCTTCTCCGACCTGACATGTTTATGCGCCGAAAAATTACCGACGATCTCAAACCCTCCTCGTTTTCGGAACATCTTTCGGAAGGTCGTTGAAGCGAAGTCCATCGGATACGGCACATAATCCTCCGGCACATACATCCCCTTTGTAGAGCGCAGGTCCCGCGTCAGTTCCGCAAGGGCGTTTTCATTCGTGTCCACGACCACAAGCGCCCCCGGCTCATATGGCAGGATTGCCCGGATAAAAGAAGAACCGATGGAACCGGCCCCTCCGATCACCAGAACCGATTTCCCCTGTATCTTTTCCCTCAGGTATTTCTCGTTCGCCTCGATATCCGATAAGAACATACTTTTTTCTCTTTTGGTAACATATTTCGAAATAAAACGCTCCAGATTCATCATCTTTATACACCCTGCTCCTGCATCCATATCGGATTCTTTAATACCCATCTACCCTGACTGTCCTCTTCAAACAACTCTTTGTTATAAAGAGAGTCTATAATATTCCAGAATTCGGTTTCCGAATAACCGCAGAAATCACAGAAATCCCGGACACATAGAGGATCTAAGTTATGGTCGTGTTCTCTGACAAGGTCTATGGCCTCTTCCCTCGTGATCATCCCGTACCGTACCATCCTCGCGGCATAATCCGTCGCCGAGGCATGTCCGAATTTGGGATACTTTAACCAGGAGTGTACCAGATACGCCCGACTGTCAATCTGGTCAAAATCCTCCACATGATGCTTACGCTTCCATTCATGGCTCAGATCGTGGAACCCATGCTTTCTGGCATACTCATAATTCTTGAAACTATTCCAGGGTACAAAGTAGGAGATATAGATGGGGTCCAGTTGATTAAGCTCCTCTTTCCTCGGCGCCCTCGTAAGCAGCAGATCCTTCCTGCTAACGCCCGTATTCTCCATCAGTTCTTCCTCGCTGACTCCCGAAGCCACCCCGTTATTCAGCTGGTCCTTCGCCGAATAGGTTTCCTTCGCGTCCGAACCGCCGTATTCGTAGCTTACATTTTCGCCGTATACAAGCAGCGGCGTGTGAAATTGCAGTGCCATCATCAAAGGATACGTGTAGATCAATCGATCGATGAACCAGGTGGGTTTCCCGTAGGTTTCAAACATATAGCGCATCAGCTTTTTCTGTGTTCGGATGTCCGGTTTGATACTGATAATATGACATCCAAATTCCTCGGAAATATTTTTCAGGTTATGCTTTCCGGCCTCTGTCATAGGGAAATTATCCTCGACGGAAAACAAGACGGGGTTCATGTGCATAACTTCTTTCATCAGATAAACCTGGTAATGCGAGTCTTTCCCTCCGGAGACAGCAATCGCGCAGTCGTATCCGTCGCCGTTCATTCCACGGTACTTATCACAGATGGCTTCAAATTCCTTCCAACGTGTTTCCCAGTCGATCCTTTTCCTTCTTTCATAAGCCTGACATGCCGAGCATATCCCTTCTTCATTAAAATGAATACCGGGCCTTGTATCTGGCATGACGCATCTCTTACAATACTTCATCTGCATCTCCTCCTCAGATTTTTTCTATTTATGATTCTTCGCATCTTCCGGCTGGTCTCTTTATACTCTGCCCGGATCTGAACGCATTCTCTGCGGATTCTTTCCACATAAGGCGTCCTCCTTCTGCTTCTCACCGCCCCGGATATCCCGGGAACATATGCAAAGAGCCATACAAAAAGCGCCATCCTGGCGCGTTTCCATAACGGGTCTCTTCTGTGGCTGCCCCTGCACTTTGAAAAATCCTCCCCGCAACAGCCGTGCAGAACCTTCTCCAGACTGTCGGCCAATTTGATATACGCCGGCGTATCGTCGTACTGGTAATATTGCCGTACGATTTTGGTCAACTCGTCCGAAGGGCCTTTCTTTTCGCTCTCGTTAAATCTAACAAATTCATCATATGTGGTAATAAATTTCTCCTGTATCAATTCCTCGTTATCCATGAATGGAGGGATGAATACCGGACGTAACGTGCTGCTGTTTTTACCCAGGAAACAAACGTCGTTGATGGAAGTGCTGTACCAGTTATTAATCTTATCGCAGCAAAAAATCCACTGTCTGACGGATTCCCCCGCGATCACACGGAAATTGCGGACCCGGCGTTCCAACGCCGTCAATTTGCGGTCCTTACGTTCCCCCGGATGCGGCCTGTAGATAAAAACCGTTTCCGGATTAGAGGCCGCGTATTCTTCAAACCAGGAAAGCAGTATATCCCTCGTCTTTCTGCTGATGTCCGCAAGTTCGAAGGCGAAGGGAAATACCTGTTTGATCTCTTCTAACCGTTCGTCGCTCAATCCCACATAACTGAAACTGGAAATAAACAGATTCCACGGTCTTGTTTCCTCCAATCCGTATTTTTGCGCAAGCTCATGTCTCGGCAAAAAGAAGGAGTGAAACATAGGCCGGTCCATATCCATAGAAACCGACCCCGTCAGCAGCAGTTTATCTTCCGGAATTCCGGCTTCCGCCAGATAGTTCTTCTCCTTCTCCCCCCAGCATACGTGGAACGCCTTTTTCGCCTCTCCCTGCGGATAGATCTTCGGATCTTCCCGGTCATGGGGCGTATAGATCTGTTCGCACTGGAGATTCACGATTTTACGGACCGGTACTCGAAAATGATTGAAAAACGCCACTTCCCGGTCTCCATATAGCCAGGGTACGACCAACACCTCAGGACGGTAGAACATGAAGGTACTGAAGGCTCTCCAGAACAAGGTATTCGCCACTCTGACCCGATACCCCCGTCTGCACAGCTCCTCCTTTAGCAGGCACACACTTTCCAGCTCCCTGGAACGATGTTCATAAAATATAACGAACTCCGTCATAGACTTTCCATCTCCTTACCCTGCAGGCTTTTCAATAACGGCTGCATACTGAAAAAGTAATAAATCAAATAAATCCCCAGCATTACGCCGACGCCCCATCGGATCACGGCATAATTCCTGAGAAGATAATAAACGGCGCATCCGGCAATCAGTAACAGGATATCCGGCCGAAAGGTTTTTCCTGTAATACCGTCCATAGAATTGTTCCTCCTCGCCGGTATCAGATAGGCGATATATAGAACGACATAAGCGGCAGCCGACACCACCGCGGCTCCCATGAACCCGAAAGTCGGAATCAGCAGATAGTTCAGAAGTACGTTTATCATCGCCGATATGATCGTAATATAAGAAATCCATTGATTTTTCTTATCATATTGAAAACGAGCAGAATAAAAACAAGTAATAAAATAAAAGTACATTCCGGCCGCTATATACATCAGAATCGGGATTCCTTCCCAATAGCTTTCCGGCGACAGGATACGGTAAACTTCCGGGGATACAAAGATAAAGCCTAATATAATAATGCAGAAGAGCCTGGACAGCATCTTCGCCATATTTACAATATTCGGAATATTCTCTCTCCTGGAGATCATACGGAAATACCACGGCAGCCACGCGTTGAAGATTCCCAAACGGATAAAGCTCGGTATCTCCCCCAGCGTATACGCAAAGGAATATATTCCCGCCTCATGCTCCCCTGCTAAATGCTGTAACATCAATCTCGCTATCTGAGACAAGAACACATTCGCAAGGGTTGTAAAAATCATCGGAACCGACAATTCAACCGCGTATTTCCAATATTTTTTCGAATAAAAGCACCAGCCGCGCCGGTATTGGACCAACAGATAACCCACCGTAATAACCACTAACGGGATCACTCCCCCCAGCAGCCTGCCGTCAACCGCAGACTCCTTTGGAAGGATACGGATCAGCACATAAGAAATCACGATGGAGGACAGGCTGACCAGGAAGGATGATATAATATATTGGAGGTCTTTCCCCTCATATATCAGTTTCACTTGATAAAAGTTGAATACGAAACTGACGTACGCCGATAGGACGAGCAGTACCGCAATGAACCTCGTATACCCAAGCAGCCTGGATATCCACCCCAGATTCCCCAGGAACAGCGCCCCGAATATCACAAAGCAGACTCCCGACAGATTCAGGATACAGGATACATACCTTTCGTATTCTTTCCCTTTATAATCCTTCAATGCCGCCACCAGCGACCCTTGCGTATATAGACTGAACACGGTCTGCATCAAAAGCGTCCAGGTGGCGAATGTGCTCGTAATTCCATAATCCGCAGGGGTAAGCAGATTTGTGAAAATCGGCGCGCTGATAAACCCAAGTCCCCGGACCAGCACCAGCCCTATCGTATAGCATCACTTGCATTAGAAATAAGCTCACGAAGGAAGATTTCCTTGTGTGTA
>CANODD010000204.1 GCA_947564705.1 uncultured Dorea sp.
TTGAGTCCGCCGCTGCAGTCTCATTCGAATAATCATATCCCTTCTCGGCTAATGTCACCGTATATTTCTTACCGTCTACTTCAAATGTCAGATCCTGGTTACGCAGATTCTGCCAATCCTTAAAATCTACATCCCCGGTCTTCAAGGTTGAATCGGAAACTCCCTTCGCCGCGCTCCATGTTGCCTTCTGTGCGAGCTGCTTTACGCCCATGATCTTAACATTCTGTGCGGAAGTACCGGACCCGGATACGGATATGAACTTGCTGTTCACTCCGCTGGTAGTGATCTTATTACGTCCCCAGAATACGGAACTGAACAAGTTCGTACTTGAACTCCAGGATGACGTGTATTTATTCGCAAAATCAAGCAGCTTACTGGTAATATTCTGTACTGCCGCCTGCTTCCATTCTAACTTCTGCTGTTTCTGCTGCTGCTGTGTGATCTTATTGGTCGTCCCCATAGTCATGCCTTCGATCAGGGTGTCTCTGTCCAGACCGCTGGCAAGACCGCCGTAACCTCTGATACTGCTGCTTGTTGATGTACTTAATCCGCCTACTGTTGCCATATCAATCTCTCCTTTTCTCTCTACTGCTTATTGTTCATACGGCACAACCATCCTCCGCCCTGTCCGCTCCATACAATTCCCTGCATACTCTAAACAATGCCGGAATATCAATATGTAACAGACTCTGACGTATCAAAAACCGCATTACCACAAATTCAAATTTATTCTGTACTTATTTATCGGCATATAGTATACTTTAAATAATAGCTAGAACAAGTTTTAATTACGAATGGAGGAATTATTTTGGCTACTATCATCGCACTTACAAACCAGAAAGGCGGCGTAGGCAAGACAACAACATCCAGCGCTCTGGCTGCCGGATTAAGCTCTTTTTATCATAAAAAGGTATTGGCAATTGATTTGGACCCGCAGGGAAGCTTAGGTTTCAGTCTCGGACTGGACATTGAGGAGTGCAGTACAATCCATGACGTACTGACCGGACAAGTCCCCATCCAGGAGGCGATCCAGACAACCGATTACTGTGATATTATAACTTCGAACATCCTGCTGAGCGGCGCGGAACTTGAATTCACTTCTTCTGACAGGGATATCCTTCTAAAGAAAGCGCTGTCTCCTGTAGCTGTCAACTATGACTATATCATTATCGACACACCGCCTGCTTTGAATATCCTGACGGTAAATGCTTATGCGACGTCCGATCACCTGATCATCCCCATGGCTCCCGAAATCCTGAGCCTTTTAGGAGTTTCTCAGTTAAAGGAGACCGTTGATTCCGTCCGTCAAAGCGTGAACCCGAATTTGAACATATTAGGCATCATCCTGACAAAATACAATCCCCGGACCCTGCTTGCCCGTGAAGTGAAAGAGATGGCTGATAACATCGCTTCACAGATGGGAACGCACGTCTTCGATGTGCAGATCCGCACCAGCGTCACCGTAGCAGAGGCTCCCGCGCATGGTCTAAGCGTATTCGACCATGCACCCAATGCCAAACCGTCCATAGATTATCAGAGTTTTGTCAAAGAAGTTGTAAGCCGTACGGAGGGCTTCCGTCAGGCTACGTTAAGGAGGTAATACAGAAATGGCCAGAAGAAGCAATAAGACTGCGCATGTACTGAATCTGCTTGCCGGACATGATTCGCAGAATTCAACAGAAGAAACGACAGCTAACGAAACAGCACCATCTCCTTCAGGGGCTGCCCCGGCAGAAGAAGCCGCGCAGCCGTCCGCCAAAGAAGACGCAAAACCTGACGCCGCCCAACCGACGAAGACAGAGCCGGAACCCGTAACGGTAAACGCCCCTGTATCGGCACAGAACATCTCCGTGATTGATACAACAGGTACGGACCCTGTTGCCGAATTGATACAGCAGGAATTATCCAATCAATTTGAATCTGAACTTGCAGCAGTTTCTCCAAATGCTGCAGCAGATAGTACGGTGGAGACAGATACGCAGGATGCGAAGCCCCATATCACAGAACCTGAGGAAGTTACAGAAACTGCACCGACGGCAGAAACCTTAGATGATACACAAACTGCACCGGCGGCAGAAACCTTAGATGATACACAAACTGCACCGACGACAGAAACCTTAGATGACACACAAACTGCCGTAGCGGCAGAAACCCTAGATGACACAGAAGCTAAAGAAACGGTTACTACAGATTTCACATCTGTAGAGACGGAATCCGCAGAAACTACAGAAAACGATACCGCAGAGGCAGATGCAGAGGCAACAGACGCTTCTTCTATAAACTCTGAAAATGCCGACGCTTCGGAAACTGTTGCAGCGGACTCCCCGGAAGAGTCTCAAACTGTTACGGCAGATTCGGCGGCTGTCTCACAACAAGAGCCGACCGTGGTTTCCGTACCAGAGGCAGAAGCAGTACCGGAAGCAGATACATTACCGGAACAGGAACAGGCAGCGACTTTCGCACCGGAGACAGAAGCAGTACCGGAACAGGAACAGGCAGAGGTTTCTGTACCCGAAGCGAATACAGTACCGGAACCGGAGCCGGATTTTGTCTACCTGAACGTTATGGAAGAGATCGTCAAAGACAAGATCATTTATTTTATGCGACAGTTTGACCTCTGTACCTGCGAACGATGCAAGGCGGATACAATTGCATTGACGATGAACGGACTTATGCCGAAATATATCGTTACCACCCCTGCCGCCGTGGCTCCTCTCATAAGTTATTATACGAACCGATTAATCCCGGATGTTACGGTAGAAGCTATCAAGGCATGTATGACCGTCAAAGATAACCCAAGACATTAATATCTTCCTTTATTATGCAAATATGGCAGATGACTGACCGCGGCACCTGGTCTTGTCATCTGCCATCTGTCCATATATGCAAAGGGATGTCAAACGACATCCCTGCATTTATATAACACCTTATCTTTCTGCTAATCCTAAAGCGCTGTACACGCCCCTTATTTCTTAAGCCTGAATCTTCCGGTCTGCTCACGGAGCTTGCGGACCTCTTCAAAGAGTTCTTCGCTGACCGCCGCGGACTCCTGGCTGCTGGCAGAATTCGTCTGAACGACTTCCGCGATCTGAGCAATACCGTCCGTTACCTGCTTAATAGCTTCTGACTCGGCATTGATCGCATCTGCGATGGAACCGATGGCACTGTTAGACTTCTTCACAAGATTCAGGGTCCTGTTCAATGTCTCGGACACTTCGCCCACGATACCGCTTCCGCGTTCCGTCGCCTTAACAGATTCTTCGATAAGATCCTTAGTTTCTTTTGCCGCCTCGTCAGACTGCGCCGCAAGACTGCGCACCTCATCCGCGACTACCGCGAAACCTTTTCCGGCAGATCCTGCCCGCGCCGCCTCTACCGCCGCATTAAGCGCCAGTATATTCGTCTGGAACGCGATATTCTCGATCGTTGCAATGATCTCGTTAATCTTATGGGACGTCTGTGTAATATCTCTCATGGCCGCAACCATCTCTTCCATCTGACGTCCGCTTATCGTAACCTGTTCCCCTGTCTTCTTGGCGTCGTCCTGCGCTTCGTTCGCCATCTCCACATTCTTTGCCGCATTCTTAGACAATTCATCCAATGTCGCATAGAGCTGCTCAACCGCGCTGGCCTGCTCCGTAGCGCCCTGGGCAAGAGACTGTGAACTGCTGGATAACTGATCCGCATTGCCTGATATCTGATGCTCTGCCTTGCCTATACTGCCGATTGCCGTAGATATCGTCGACGTAAAGCTGCCGATCGCCTGCTCGATCATCTGGAAATCTCCCACGTATTTTACAGAAGGAGTTACATTAAAATCACCCTGGGCAAGCTGCGCCATAATGCGGTCAATATCATGAATATAACCTTCTATTACTTTCATTGAATTCTTCAGAATACCCGCCAGATCACCCAGCTCATTATTCGCCTCATACTCCAGACTAATTTCAAGATTTCCCTCCTGGAGCGGACGTACCTGATTGCTGATATAAATAATAGGCTTTACAACCTGTTTGAGTACATAGGTCACCATACTGATCAGGAATATCAACGCGAAGAAGAAACATACTCCTGACACTACCTGTACGGTACGAAGTTTCTTGGTCATGGCTACGGCGCTCGTGTCCTTCAGACGCGTACCCTCTTCGACTACCTGATCCATAAGCCCTACTAATGTACTTAAGTTCGCCTGGATCGTATTCTGATAATAATCCTGCGCCGCATCCGGATTCGTCTTCGCCATATCCAGAACATAGCTTGCCGACTCATGCAGTTCCTTATGTAAAGGTTCCAGTTCGTCTCTCAGGGCAAGTACTATCTCATCATCCGTATTCATCTCTCCGTAAAGCCACTGTCCGAGAACACAAGCGGTCGGATCCATACTTCCGGTAAATTCTTTTCCTTCATACAGCGCATTACTCAATCCTGAGGACCATTTATAATGTGCTACCTCTGCTTTCTCAATCGTGTCTAACAGTGTAGTTGCCTCAATACTGGTATTCTGCGTATCTTTGATTGAAAAAATATTCGCTGTTACAGCAAAACTGTATATCAACAACGCGGCAATCGTCGTGGCAACTCGGATTCCCACCATTTTATTAATACTTTTACGCATGGATACATATCCTCTCTCTCTTATTCTTGTGTTCCGCTATTGCGGCTGCACGGTTATGCGGCATCCGCCTCCCGCTCCAATACCGGCTGCACGATTATGCGGCATCCGCCTCCCGCTCCGATACCGGCTGCACGGTTACGCGGCATCCGCCTCCTGCTCCGATACCGGCTGTTCCGGCTGCGCATCGGACGCAGTCATCGTCCTGGTCGTACCGCCTGATACATAGACTCTTCCACATTCCGGACAGATCGCCGTATGCATGGTGACGGACTGGCTGACCACGCGGCGTCCTTCCCTCTCTGCCGACGCCTGCTCACGCACCACATGCTCCATCTCGTGTCCTCTCACTGCAGACGCTGCCTGCTCCGGCGATATATGGGTCGGAGTCTGATAGGATACTCCCGGATCATCCGAACCGTCCTGATACTTTCTCTCCTTACAGGTCTGGCATTCCTTTTCCCCGGATACTTCCTGCACTCCTGCCGCTGACTGACCCGCTTTCGTCTGTCCGAGTCCTGCCGCTGACTGATCCGCTTTCGTCTGTCCAAGTCCTGCCGCAGCCTTCTCGCCCTGAGAAGGATCTATATACTGCATACGCATTCGTACGGACAACTCCGCCGGGTCCATTCCTTTTCTCAGGAAGGGGATCGCATACGCAATTCCCCGTGCTTCATTCGACGTTACCGCTTTCACCGGATCTACCGGCTCCACAGGTACTCCCGTATTCGCCGTCCGTCCGCTCCAGACCGCGCCGATCCTCGGCGCCTGCTGTGCCGCAGACGACGCT
>CANODD010000205.1 GCA_947564705.1 uncultured Dorea sp.
GTTATCGTGTCCCCAACCATCATCCAGCCATTATTTCTCGGAAGATATTTGCAATGGCTCAGGCTGAACGTGCGCGACGTAGTAATATTGAGTATGCCAAGGACGGCACGATTCGGCGCAAGAGTACACGTTATTCTATGCGTAAACAACAGAGCGATCGGAATAGTATCCGTTCGGAGTGCACCTAAAAGCAACGTCATTTCATTTGACCCCTCATCTGATTTTTACCTCAACTACTATTAAATTACAGAGTATTTGGCTGCAAAGAACTGCGCTGCACACAAATTTTCACTGACTCCCCCATTTGCACCCACCTTATTCATTGTGGGTGCATCGTGTGAAATCACTCACCAAATCCCAATATCCCCATAACATAATCCCTCCCCAAAATCCCCCTTCACCTACCACTCCCAACCATCAAATAAGGCGTCCACCCCTATAATCCGGGGTAAACGCCTTACTAAAAGTGTATCAAACGTGACGTGCTAACTTGAATTTTTTTATCGAAACGGAAAAGCGTTGATTTTATGTGTATGGGAGGGTATGATGTAATTGTCAAACGGCGAAAAGTTTGAATTTCAATACGGATTGACAGGAGAGATCAGAGATGTTAAGAAGAGTTGAGGAGAAAGAATTATCACAAATCATTTCCGCAAGAAAAGAAGGAGAGCCTTTGGACCTTTCGAATTGCCTGTTTGAGAATATGGATTTGTCCGGCTGGGATCTTCACGGCATTTGTTTTGATAAAAGTGATTTCCGGGAGGTAAGCCTTGACGGTGCAGACTTGTCCGGGTGTTCGGCTTCTAATGCGTTCTTCAAAGGGTCCAGTCTCAGGGATGTGAAGCTTACGGATGCATTTCTTCATACGGCGGATTTCCGGTACTGCAACCTGTCCGGCGCGGATATATCAGGCGCGGATATCTTTGCGGCGGCGCTTCATGGGGCAGATCTGACCGGAGTGACGGCAGATGAACGGACAAAGTATTATTATCCGCGCTGTCCGATGGAGGGGGCGTTCATCGGCTGGAAGGTGTGCTTTGGCAGACGGATTGTGCAGTTGCTGGTACCGAAGGATGCGCGGCGTCTCCAGGGAACGACTTTTGAGATACGGGTAGATAAGGCGAAGGTACTTTCGGTGAGGACAGAGGACTATTCGCAGAGTTTTACGGAGGCTCACTCTTATGTAGATGAAAATTTCTGGTACCGTACAGGAGAATGGGTAAGGGCAGAAAGTTTCGATACAGATCGTTTTACAGAATCCGGAGGCGGAATCCATATCTGGATGGACCGGGAGTCAGCGATCGCATATCTGGGCTGACAGTTTCTGGAAGGTTTCACCAATTACTTGAAAATGAAGGGGGTTCACGGTAGAATAGAACCATAATGATTTTACAGGTGTATTGGACTTGCATATGATGAGAAAAGACGGGCGGATGAATCGGATAAATCGGGTGAATCGGATAAAGATAGGGATAAGTATATTATTGGCGGCAGTTTCGATTGTCCTGGCCGTAGCTGCCAGGCAGGCGCCGGGGTTTGCCCAGTGGTACGGGACACACCTCTATCCTGTCTGGGTCGGAAGTATGGGAAGGGTGATGGGATTCTTCCCTTTTTCTGTATCGGAGATGTTGCTGTATCTTCTGGCGGCGTGCTTTCTTATAGGCTTCGTAAGGAAGGTGTTCCGACGGTTGGCAGGACTTGTATACAAGCCGTCCTCGTCCCGGCGCCGCCCCTTTAACATCAATGCTATGATTCTTTTGGCAGCAGTCTTATGCTTTCTGTATGTTGCAAATTGCGGGATCAATTATCATAAAGATTCATTCTCTGAGATATCGGGAATATCGGTGGAAGAATATACGGCCGAAGAGCTGAAGGAAGTTTGTGAATGGCTGACTGACAGGGTGGCTGCTTACAGCGGAAAAGTAAAGAGAGGAACCGAAGGGGAGATGCTCCTTGATATTCCCCTGGAGTCTCATGCGGTGGAAGCGATGGAAGAACTTGGAGAAGAATATTCTGAACTTGCCGGATATTACCCGAATCCAAAGGAATTGGTGAATTCCTGGATTCTTTCGGTTCAGAGCTTATCAGGTGTCTATTCGCCTTTTACGATCGAGGCGAATTATAACGGGGATATGCCGGATTATTACATTCCTTTTACCGCGTGCCATGAACTGTCGCATTTGCGGGGGTTTATGCAGGAGCAGGAGGCGAATTTCATCTCGTTTCTGGCATGTACCGGGTCTGAAGAAGCCGCGTTTGCCTACAGCGGCAGTCTGTCCGGATGGGTGCAGTGTATGAACGTGCTTTACAGGGCGGATTATGACGCATGGGAAGAGGTGCGGGAGCGGCTGCCTGAGGAGGCGGAGGCAGACCTTAAGGTCAACAGAGAATTCTGGGCGAAATATGACGGCAGGATCGCAGAGGTATCGAACCGTATAAATGATACATATCTCAAGGCAAACGGTCAGAAGGACGGTGTAAAGAGCTATAACCGTATGGTGGACCTGATCGTGTCATACTATAAGATGCGGTAAAAACATATTGAATTCATATTATGTATCCCTGCATTTACGCCGATATTATTTGTGTAGCGGTAAAAAGCAGCAGATGGTAAAGGAAAGAGGGATTATATGAAAGTGGATAATAAGGCAGTATACTTGAATCCCCGAACCGCGGAAACGACCCAGGTCAGCGGCCGGAATGACGCCGGGAACGGCGTTGCAGAAGAGCAGTCCGGCGCTGCTGCGATGGTGAAATACCTTACACAGAAGTATCAGCACATTGAGTTTAGCTTTCTATCATTCGATAATAACCGGCAGATTGCTCAGTATGGAGCAGGCCGGACAGGGACGAACAATGTGACGATCTCAGCGGAACTGTTGGAGAAGATGAGCTCAGATGATAAGGTCAGGCAGCATGTGGAGGATATTCTGCAGCATCTAAGTGATTATCAGAACACGGCGAAGTTCGAGGCATTATTATGTGATAAGAAATTAGTGGGTATGGGGCTGGTTATTGATGAGGACGGGCAGGTATCCAAGTGGACTGCCATGCAGAAGAAGGAGAAAGAAGACTATCCTGTATGGTGGAGAGACAAGGAATCAAGTTCTTACTACTCTACGAAGGTTAAGACGCCTAAGACGAAGAAATATAGTTTTTCTCATGCGTCAAGCATGATGCGTCTGGCGGGAGCACGGGACGTCAGGGCAGTTAAGAGTCTGATCTCTGCGAAGTATGGAGAGATGCAGAGAGTCAGGCTGCAGGTATCGGACAGTGCGGAAGCGGCTGCGGTCGTGCGAAAGATACGTTCCGTAATCCAGAGCGGCAATATTAAGATTGCCAGGCTCCATAAGGAAGAGAACCTGCATTTAAGGCAGAAGTCGGCGGAGAAAAATAAGAAAGAGAAGTTGGCGAGACAGTTGGCGCAGGAACTGCGGCGCAAACAGAAAGCCAGAATGGGACAGGAGCATTGCCAGTCTCAGGCAGCGCATATGAGCGATTTGGTAGCGAAGCAGAACATGAGCGAAGAACAATTCAAACAGATTGCGGAACAGTATGTGGAGAATCTTTCTCCGGCGGCATTAGATGCAGAGACCGCAGGCATGGTTGATTGTACGGTATCTGCATCCGCAGGAGTCAGTGTAGAAGTAATGTCGGCGCCTATAACCTCTGTAGTTGATTGTTCGGCATAATTTTGAAACTTTATTTTCTTTTTAAAATTTCATCCAGCACTTTAAGGGGAGCGGTAGCGGAAGCCTTCTGGTTTTCTGCAGCCGCTTCTTTTAGTTCAGAGCGGAGGATGGGAACTTCCTTGGGGGCGTCGATCGCAAGCTTGACCCAGTCTGCGCCGGTATCGACGACCGTCAGAGTAATATTGTCGTTAATGGAAAGGGACTGGCCTTTCCGGCGTTGTAATATAAGCATGGGGTTAATCCTCCTTATGAACCATATCGCCGAGGGCGTGACGGAAAGTATACTCTGTCTGTTCCAGGATAATCTGTTTTGCCCGGCGGTTGATTGCGTTGACGGCGAGAGGCGCTTTCAAATTTACGGTAGACTGGGCGACAGTCTCGCGGATGACGCTGATCACATAATAAGAGATGTCGTTTATAGATTCCGCACCGAGATCTCTCAGATCCTGTTCAGACAATTCCGGGGAATAGTCCGGATATATGCCGAACGGATTCATTAATATAAAAGAAAGGTCTTCGTCCTCCAGGCATTGCAGGGAGATCATGGAATCGTCCCCCTCCTGAAACGGGATCGGAAGATAGTCGATGTAGGATTCAAAGCCGATCAATCCATTGTCGATGTGGATCAATTCCTTCTCCTCATAAGTAATCGGACCGAAATATTTCGCATTTACGTTCAATGTGGTAATACCTCCTAAGATATGTGTAAAAAAGTAAGGGCTTTGTTCTAAGCCCTTACGTCTATTGGTTCATAATTTGGATCTGCGCTCGGCGGTACATAGATAGGTCCGCCAACATACTCGATCAATACATCGGGATGCTGTGTGATAGACATCTCTATGTTGCCAGGGATGAACTCAAAATTGCCGTTCGCTACTTTCAGATCGAAGTTCAATTTGTCCATCTCATAATTGATAGTCAGATCAGCAGCTTCATAGCTGATATCCACCGGAGCGGATGGTATAAAACCAAGCTGGAACTCGCCGGTTGGCTGGGCGGTTCTCTGCTGCATGATCTGTCCGATCACGTCCTCGCCTATGTCAGCTTTCAAAAGGAGCTGCCCTTCCTGAGCCAGCTGCGCGGTCGCGCTGTAAGCGGCATCCTTGCCTTTTTGAGCGGTCTGGGCAACACTCCTGGCTGTCGTAGGAACGACGGAATTCCTTGCCTCAGTCGAATCCAGGTGTAATTTCACCGGACGGCTCTTGATGGACAGTCCGCCATCGTTCCTGCTGATCTCCAGTTCTGCCTTGGAACGTGAGTACTCCAGACGCGCATTATTGATCTTCAGTTCATATTGAATGGGAACTGTCGTAATCTTGATTAGTTGGTTCATGCTTCTCTTCCCCCTTCCTTTTTAAAAATATTTATTTAACGCATAAAATCAATAAATGAAGGTGTCAATATATTATTGCCTACTTTTAAGGCCGCATTATAAGCATATTGTGCCCATGAGAAGTTCATGATCGCCTCAGCCATGTCAATGTTCACAACATTGTCAATCTGTGTGGAGAGATTGATCATGGCTGTATCCAGACGGTCTTTCGTAGTGGTAAGGAACTCAGTCTGTGTACCGAGATTAGTAACCTGTTCCAGAACCTGGTCCCGTCCCTCGTCAAATTCTCCTAATAATTCG
>CANODD010000206.1 GCA_947564705.1 uncultured Dorea sp.
CAAAAAGCGCCTGTCAGAGAAAGGGGCATTTGAACGTGCTATGATGGAAAAACATGGTTATGGCTGATGCAAATACTATGATCCGTTGTATTCAGGAAGGAAAATAAAACGCTATGGTGAAAGAAATTATAAGGGATGTGTTTTTTCTGGGACAAAAATCAGAACCGGCAACAAAGGATGACCGACAGGGAGCGCAAGCCTAAGTGACGAAGAGCTGCTGGCCGTATTGCTTCGGACCGGCACCCGGGGAGAGAATGCATTGGCATTGGCGAGACGGATTCTCTACCATGCGGGCGAAACCGGGATCTTAGGTATCCACCAGTTCAGTATGGAGCGGTTAACGGCGATCAAGGGAATCGGAAAAGTGAAAGCAATTCAGATTTCCTGTATATCGGAACTTGCCAAGCGTCTGTCGAAAGCGTCTTATCAGGAAGCATTATGTTTTTCTGAACCTGGCTCCATCGCCAGATATTATATGGAAGATATGCGGCATGAGAAGCAGGAGGTTATGAAGCTTCTGATGCTGAATACAAAATCACGATTAATCGGTGAGACGAATATATCAAAAGGAACGGTGAACGCCTCTTTGATTACACCGAGAGAACTTTTTATAGAAGCGTTACAAAAGAATGCAGTGTCCATTGTTTTAATGCATAACCACCCAAGCGGCGATCCGACTCCCAGCCGGGAAGATATGCTGATCACGAAAAGAATTCTTGATGCAGGCGCATTAATCGGAATTGAGCTGTTAGATCACATTATCATTGGCAATAATCAATATATGAGCTTTCGGGAAGAGGCGCTGCTTTAGAAAGGATCTGGTCAGATGGCTAGGAACGTATACGGTCTGGATCTTGGTTCCTATGAATTGAAGGTCTATGATAAGAAGAATGATGTAATATGGAAAGAAAAAGACGTGATCGCTTTAAAAGACGGGAACGAGATCTATGCGGTAGGCGATGACGCTTTTATGATGTATGAGAAGGCGCCGTCTAATATAGAAGTTGTGTTTCCGATGAAGGAAGGGGTTATATCAAGATTTCACGGGATGCAGCATCTTCTTCAGAATCTGCTGAAGAAAGACAGGCAGTTTGCCCGGGGCTCCGAATATGTAGTCGCGGTACCTACAGATGTCACGGAAGTAGAGAAAAAAGCTTTTTTCGACCTGGTTATCCATTCGACGGCCAAAGCGAAAGAAGTGAATATCGTAGAACGTTCTATTGCGGATGCTGTCGGATTGAATCTTGACGTGCAGAATACGAACGGATTGTTGATCGCCAATTTCGGCGGCGAGACTACGGAGATCTCTATTATAGCCGGCGGCGGTATGGTTATGAACCGTCTTCTGAAGATCGGAGGCGCCACTTTTGACCAGGCGGTCGTCAATCTGGTGCGTCACAGCCATGATTTTCTGATCGGACGGCACACGGCCGAAGTGCTTCGCAAGAGTTTCGGCATCTTTACCAGTGAAGTGGAATCCATGCTGACTGTAGCCGGACGGGATCTGATTACCGGAGTTCCTATGCGCAAAGGTATTTCCATCAATCTTGTCAGGCTTGCTATGAAAGATCCGCTTATCGAATGTGTGCAGGCGATTCAGTCCTTGCTGGAGCGTACGCCTCCGGAAGTACGCCGGGCTATCCATAAGAACGGGATCTTTCTGACCGGCGGAATTGCCCATACGGCAGGGCTTGAGTCATATGTAGAGGAGATGGTCGGTATCCAGACCAGGACCTCTGTGGAACCGGATATCTGCGCGGTAACTGGATTAAAGAAGATTATCCAGTCAAAGGAATTGAGAAAATTCGCGTTTTCTATGATTGATGAGAACTATAGGTGGATGAGATAATATGAAGACTAAGAACCAATCTTCTTTTTCAAGTAAATATGTGCTGATTATAATTGTCGTCGTCAGTGTGATCCTTCTCGGAATCGAACGCTTTACGGACGGAGGCGGCCCCCTTAGGTTTGTCGCCGGATATACGGTGATTCCCATGCAGAAAGGAATCAGCTATGTAGGGCGTTTTTTAAGCGATCTGACAGATAATTTTGAGACTCTGGAAGACATGAAGAAAGCAAATGAAAAGCTGCAGACGAAAGTAGATGAGCTTACGATCGATAATACCCGCCTGCGGCAGGAACAGTATGAGCTGGAACGTCTGCGGGAATTATATAAATTAGATGAGAATTATTCGGATTATGAAAAGATCGGCGCCCACGTAATTATGAATAACGGAAGTAACTGGTATGCGGATTTCACCATTGACAAAGGAAGCAAAGACGGCGTGCAGGTGAATTCCAACGTCCTTGCCGGAAGCGGGCTTGTGGGGATCGTTACAGAAGTCGGCCCGAATTATGCCCGTGTCCGCTCGATCATTGACGACGCCAGTAATGTAAGCGCCATGATGTTGTCCACCTCCGATACCTGTATGGTCAGAGGCGATCTGGAACTGATGGCGGACGGCCGTCTGTATTTCGAAAAGCTTGCGAATAACGATAATGAGATAGAAGCAGGGGAACAGGTCGTAACCTCGCATGTAAGCTCGCGTTTCCTGCAAGGGCTTTTTATCGGATATGTCAGCGATATCAAAGTCGACGCGAACAATCTGACCCGTTCCGGTTACATTACGCCGGCCGTTGATTTTGGCAGACTCCAGGAAGTCCTTGTGATCACTACGACAAAGCAGGACATGCTGACGGATAATGAGGACGGTGAAGGAGAATGATTTTATGAAGAGAAAGCTTGTTACGTTTGTGATCATTTTGATATGCTTTCTGTTAGAAGGATCTGTTTTCCACCAATTATCGTTTGCCGGGATCAAACCGAATCTTTTGATTATTGTAACTTCTTCCTTCGGATTCATGCGGGGAAAAAAGGAAGGTATGTTTGTGGGAGTCGTTTCAGGTATAATGGCTGATTTGTTCTGGGGGAATTCCCTGGGATTCCATATACTGCTTTATACGGTGATCGGTTATATGAACGGGACTTTTCAGCGGATGTTCTATGATGATGATATCAAACTTCCGATCGTATTGATCGGTTCGAGTGAGTTCTTATATGGACTGGCCATGTATACCTGTATCTACATGCTTCGGGGAGATTTTGCTTTTTTTACACATTTGGTGGACATCATCCTTCCGGAGTTGGTATATACGATTTTAGTTACTTTGATATTGTATCAGATTATCTTACTCATCAATAAGAAACTTGAAGCAGAAGAACAAAGGAGTGCAAGTAAATTTGTATAGTATATGGGAACGGATCAAATCCGGTGCAGCCAGAATCCTGCAATCCAGAATATTTGTCCTGATTATCATATTTTGCTCAATGTCGGCAATTCTTGTGCAAAGGGCATTCTATCTTCAGATTGTAAAAGG
Source organism: uncultured Dorea sp. (assembly GCA_947564705.1). GTDB lineage: Bacteria > Bacillota > Clostridia > Lachnospirales > Lachnospiraceae > Sporofaciens. The sequence continues at coordinate 3,379 of CANODD010000206.1, forward strand.
ACAGGAATACCTTGACGATTACAAACTGCAGATCCAGAAGACAAAAGAAGTACAGGGCACCCGCGGTAATATCTATGACCGCAACGGAGTACTTCTGGCATATAATCAGCTGGCTTATGCGGTTACGATAGAAGATACGGGAGAATATGACAGTATCAGCCATAAGAATAAAGAATTGAACAGGGTCGTTTCCAGTGTGATCCGGATGGTGGAGTCTAACGGAGACACGGTCATCAATAATTTTGGAATCATACTTGACAATAATAACAATTATATGTATATTGCACAGAACGACACACAGAGGCTTCGTTTTATCGCGGACGTATACGGCAAACGGACAATCGACGAATTGTCGGACAAGCAGAAGAATATTTCCGCGGAAGGGCTTGTGAAGTATCTGTGTACGGACGAAGTGAATGGATACGGTATTAACCAGAAAAAGATGGAACGAAAGGAAGTCTTAAAGCTGGTCAATATCCGTTATGCCATATCGTTAAATAGTTTTCAGAAGTTTATTGCGACAACCATCGCAGAGGATGTCAGCGAAGAGACTGTCGCGGACGTCATGGAAAACCTGGACGATCTCCAAGGGGTGAACATTGAAGAGAAGTCTCTGCGCAGATATACAGACAGCTATTGTTTTGCCAATATGATCGGTTATATCGGCCAGATCTCCCAGGAAGAATATGACGCTTTGGATAAAGAACAGCAAAAAGAATATTCTAAGACAGATACCATTGGGAAATCCGGTATGGAGAAGACGATGGATACCACACTTCAGGGGAAAAAAGGAGAGATCAAACTCTATGTAAACAGCGTAGGGAAGGTGATTGAGACGGTAAACGAGAAGGAGCCGAAAGCCGGGAATGACGTCTATCTTACGATTGACGCGAACCTGCAGAAAGCTGCTTACCACATTATCGAGCAGGAGCTGGCCGGAATCCTTCTGACTAAGATTCAGAATGGATTGGATTATGACCGCTCCACCGTAGAAGACGGGAGCGATGTGTTTATTCCCATTGGGGATGTGTATAATACTTTTATCAGTAATGATATTCTGGATATGAACCATTTTGAAGAGGAAGACGCCGGTATTGCTGAAAAAGAAGTGTTCGCGGCCTTTTCAGACAGAAAAGAAGCCGTAACGCAAAACCTGTCGGCAATTTTGTCGGATCCTAACGGAAGTCCATATAGAGAGCTTCCCAAAGAGGAGCAGGTATATCTGTCATATATCGTGACGGATCTTTTGACCGATCGTGCAGGAATCATCATGTCGGAAGCGATCGACAGCAATGACGCCACTTATCGGGCATGGCGGGAAGAAGAGAGTATTAATATCTATTCTTATTTGAATTATGCCATTTCAAAGAACTGGGTCGATACGTCCCTTCTAAAAGCATATGTAGCCTCGGAGGGTGATTATTCCGATTCAAGCGAACTTTATCAGGGAATGATCGCATATATCCTGGACGCTGTTAATTCGGACCATAATTTTGATAAACTGATCTATAGATATATGATTAAAGCCGGTTCTGTGACAGGCAGACAGATATGTATGATGCTCTATGAGCAGGAAGTGCTTTCTTTGGACGAGGATCAGTATAATCGTCTGAACAGCGGAAGTCTTGGAGGATATGATTTTATCAGAGGCAAGATAGAGACGTTAGAGATTACTCCCGGCCAGCTGGCGCTGGAGCCTTGTACAGGTTCGATGGTTATGACGGATACGAACAGCGGCGAGGTCCTTGCATGTGTATCCTATCCCGGATACGATAATAACCGTCTGGCCAATGCAATGGATTCCAATTACTATAATAAACTGGTTACCGACCAATCAAGGCCGTTTTATAATAACGCTACACAGGAGAAGACTGCTCCGGGATCTACTTATAAGCCCCTGGTTGCCGTATCATTAGATCGGAAGAGCACACGTCTG
>CANODD010000207.1 GCA_947564705.1 uncultured Dorea sp.
CACCAGCCCATAGTTAAGCGGCGGCACGCAAAGCAGCTTTTTCTGACACATTGATAAGCCCCAGGTTCCCTTCCTGGATCAGATCCAGGAACAGCATCCCGCGCCCCACGTAACGCTTTGCAATACTGACAACCAGACGCAGATTCGCTTCCGCAAGACGTTTCTTGGCTTCCTCATCCCCTTCTGCCATCCTGCTTGCCAGATCTACCTCTTCATCCGCAGTCAGAAGCGGAACCTTGCCGATCTCTTTGATACATGCGGACCGGATCCTCAATACTGATTCCGTCCGGGATGGACAGATCCAGCTTCTCCATATCCACATCGTCTTCCTCGGAAATCAGAATATCCACATCATCAAGGTCATCGTCATCCCCGCTGATACGCAGCACGTCAATATTGTGCGATTCCAGGTACTCGAAGACCTTCTCCATCTGATCCGGCTCCAGTTCCATATCTGAAAAGAAATCATTAATTTCCTGTACTTCCAGAATACTCTTCTTCTTTTTTCCCAGAGAGACCAGATCTTTTAATTTCTCTTCAAATTTCACTATGTTTTCTTCCATATAGTGCCCATCCTCTCATTGCTTGCTTATATTTTATCCTTAATTAACAGAAATATGCAGTTTTTGAAGGTCCTTAAGCTCCCTTTTTGCATCCATCAACTGCTGGAAACCCTTCATATCCGTGGGTTCCAGGCGCCTGGCGGCTTCGTCGATGCTATGATTCTTCACACGGACCACCGTCTCCTTCAACGCCTTTTCCTGCTCCCTCTCCGTTGACAATTCTCTGATCTTCGTATGAAAAAGACTCGCGACTTCACGATGCTCCTCTTCGTCGGTAAAATGATTCATGATCTTCGCCGGATTCACATCCCCTGACGCATACTGTTCATAGAGAAACTCTGCAACAGTTCTATACAACCCCTCGGGAAAATCCGCCGGAGTGATATACTGCTCGATCTGCCGGAAAACAGACTCGTCTTCAATCATCCAGGTCAGCAGTACCTTCTGGGACTTCTGTATTCCGTCCTCTTTCTCTTTCTTTCGGGCGCCCGCCGTCTTCGGCCTCTCGGCCGGCCTGCCCTGCCCCGTCTGGACCGCAACCCTGGTCACCAGCTTGCGCAGATCCTCATATCTTACACGATACGCCGCCGCTACCGCTTCTATGTAATTATTACGCTCCACCTCTTCATCGAATTCCGTAAGCCTTCGCGCCGCCTCCCGCATAAAATCCGTCTTGCCTTCCGGCGAATTCAGATCGTAGTCTCTCTCCAGAATCTCCAGCCCGAACATGAATCCATTCCTCGCCTTTTGAATCCGCTCCTCGAAAGCCTCCGGTCCCAGGTTCTTGATAAATTCATCCGGATCCTTATATGGGTCCATACGTATCACTTTCGCGGTAATACCCACATCCCTCAAAATCGGCATCGCACGAAGCGCCGCTTTTGTCCCCGCCTCATCGCTGTCATAAGTCAGATAGACCTCCTTTACATAACGCTTGATCAGCGAAGCATGTCCCGGAGTCAGCGCCGTTCCCAGAGACGCCACCGCGTTCGTGAATCCTGCCTGATGCAAAGAGATAACGTCCATATATCCCTCGCACAACAGAAAATACTGTCTCTTCGAACTGCGGGCTCTATGAAGCCCGTACAAATTCCGGCTCTTATCGAATATCATCGTCTCCGGTGAATTCAGATACTTTGGTTTCCCGTCGCCCATGACCCGGCCTCCAAAGCCTATCACACGGCTGTTCACATCCATGATGGGAAACATCACCCGGTTCCAGAACTTATCATAAGCCCCTTTTTGTTCATCCACTCCGATCAGACCGGCTTTTGAGATCATATCGGCGGAGTACCCCTTGCCTCTCAGATACTGATACAGGTCGTCGCCGTACTTATTCGAATATCCCAGGCCGAAAGCTCTGATCATGTCGTCGCTTAACTCTCTGTTCTTTAGATAAGAAAGCGCCTGCGCCCCCCGGCTGTTCTTTAGCTGGACATAATAATACTGCGCCGCCGCCTTATTGATCTCTAAGAGAATCGCTTTCGTATCCGCCCGTTCCTTCGCCTCTTTGGAATACTCCTGCCGCGGAAGCTCGACTCCCGCGCGGTCCGCAAGAAATTTTAACGCTTCTGAAAAAGAATAATTCTCATATTCCATCAGAAACGTAAACACATTACCGCCCGCTCCGCATCCGAAACAATAGTACATCTGTTTGACCCTGCTGACAGAAAAAGAGGGAGATTTCTCATTATGGAACGGACACAGCCCAAAATAGTCTCTTCCTTTTTTCTGCAGTTTCACATATCCGGAAATCACGTCTACGATATCATTTTTAGATCTAACTTCTTCAATTACTTCATCGGAATAATACATAATCTACACCCTCATATATAATATTCGACAAAAGTATTCGATTTCCTTTTAAATTTCCACTAAATTTTCCAAGATTCAGGAATAAAATATTCTTCAAATTTCTTAATCGCATAAGTATCCGTCATTCCGGCTATATAATCGCATACAATCTGCTCTCTGCCCGTCCCCTCTCTCTCCATCATATCGAGGAATTGTTCCGGTAAAAGCTCTAAGTGCCGGATATAATACTCATACAATCTGGTCACCATATGTATCGCCTTTTCTTCCTCCCCCTTCGCAGACGCGTTCATATATACATTCTGATACATAAACTTCCGAAGTCCCAACGTAGCTTCCATTACCTCCGGCGACATGCAGATCTGAGGTTTATCCATGCTGTGAATGATCACGTCATGAATCATGGTATCCAGCCGTATCCTGGTAGACGTCCCCAGAATCTCCCTGTATTCGGCAGGAATATCTTCCTCTTTTAAAATATTTCCCCGAACCGCGTCGTCTATATCGTGGTTGATATATGCGATTTTATCTGACAGACGCACGATTTCTCCTTCCAGCGTATGGGGCGTACAGCTGAACTTATGGTTGCGTATTCCGTCCCGTACCTCCCATGTAAGATTCAGTCCCTCCCCCTGCTTCTCCAGTCGTTCCACCACCCTCACGCTCTGGTCGTTATGGCGGAACCCCAGGGGGCAGACCTGGTTCAGCGCGTATTCGCCCGCATGCCCAAAAGGCGTATGTCCAAGATCGTGCCCCAAAGCAATCGCCTCCACCAGATCTTCATTCAGCCTCAGGGCCTTCGCAATTGTCCGGGCATTCTGGGACACTTCCAACGTATGCGTAAGCCTGGTTCTGTAGTGATCTCCCTTCGGCAGCAGGAAAACCTGCGTCTTCTGCTTCAACCGGCGAAATGCCTTGCAATGGAGAATCCTGTCCCGATCCCTCTGGAACACCGGACGGATGTCGCACTCCTCCTCCTTACGCTCCCTTCCTGCAGAATCACGGCTTCGCATGGCATATTTACTTAGATACTCTTCCTCCCGAAGCTCCATCTGCTCTCTGATCGTTATCTTATCATTCTCAAACATATCCTTACCTCAGCAAAATCCCGCTGCCGACAGCGAAGCATCTCCTGTGCAGCGCCGCCAAACAGCGGGGATAATATTCCTTTTCTTCGGAAAACAGCTTACCGAAGCTTCTCCTCAATCGCTTCTACTACGCTCTCCAACACTTTAATCCTTGCATAGTATTTACAGTTTCCTTCCACCACAATCCACGGTGCATACGGCGTAGACGTCCGGATCAGCATCTCGTTGACCGCATCTTCGTACTGGTCCCATTTCTCCCTGTTGCGCCAGTCTTCGTCCGTAATCTTCCACTGCTTCTCCGGATTCTCCTGCCGCGCCCGGAATCTTCTTGCCTGCTCGCCTTTATCAATCTGCATCCAGAACTTTAAGACGATCGCCCCTGCGTCCGCCAGATCTTTCTCCATCTCATTGATCTCTTTATATGCCCTCTGCCATTCCTGCTTCGAACAGAATCCCTCGATCCGCTCCACCATAACTCTTCCGTACCAGGTCCTGTCGAATATGGTCACATGTCCGGCCTTCGGCATATCCGTCCAGAAACGCCAGAGATAGTGGTGGGCTTTCTCGATATCATTGGGAGACGCAGTAGGGTGAACCACATACCCCCGGGGATCCATCTTCTCCGTAAGACGCTTAATCGCGCCTCCCTTGCCGCCCGCGTCCCATCCTTCGAATCCTAACACCACCGGAATACGCCTGCGGTACAATTCCCCGTGCAGCTTCTCCATCTTCTTTTGTAATTTTTCCAGACGCTTCTTGTACTCTTCCTTCGTATATGTAAGGCTTAAGTCTGCCATTCCCAGGACAGATTCCTTCTTTACTTCCGTACTTATCTTCGTCTTACCATCTTCCTCGTCCTTAATGTCCGCTTCCCATCTTATTTCTTCCTTCTTCTTGCGCTTCTTGACTTCTTCCACCTTCTCCGCCAATGTCTGTACCACGATCGCGTAGATCTTCGCCGCCGCGAATCTTCTGTCCACTGCCTCTACGATATTCCATGGCGCATACTCCGTATCCGTCCGGGCCAGCATCTCCTCGTTTACTTTCTGATATTTATCAAAGGCTTTATTCCTCTTTAAGTCACCTTTGCTGACTCTCCACGCCGTCTCGTCAGAACTCATTAATTTATCAAATCTTTTCTTCTGCTCTTTCTTATCTATCGCAAGAAATATCTTAATGATCACCATACCGTCCGAGGTCAGCTGTTCTTCAAAAGAACAGATCGAACTGTATGCGTCCGCAAGCTCGCTTTTCTTCGTTTTTTTATCAAATCGGTCGATCAGCACCTTACGATACCAACTGCTGTCATAGATCGCAATCCGTCCCTTCGGCGGCATCTTCGTCCAGAATCTCCACATAAAAGGATGCATCTTCTCTTCTTCCGTCTCGTTCTTAACCGCATACACCTCGAATCCTCTTGGGTCAAGGGCCCTGATAAGCTCGCTGATCTGTACGCCCTTTCCGGACGCTCCATACCCTTCGAACGCGATCATAACCGGGATTCCTAACTCTCTGCATTCTCTTTGAAGTTTCCCGAGTCTTGGCTCTAATTCCGCCATCTTCTCCTTGTACTCCGTTTTGCTCAGTGATTTTGTTAAGTCAAGTTTTTCTAACATAATCTCCTCCTTGATTCATGCAAAATTTGTCCTGCCACATCAAATTTTATGATTCTGATACTATTATACACCATATTGGCCACATATATTGAATATTTTTACAAATTATCTTATTATAATTATAAATATTCGTCAACAAGATAGTATTTGTTTTTTTTCGATCCGGCCTGCGGGCGTGAGAAGAGCTATGCCCTGACACCGGCAGAGACGAAAAA
>CANODD010000208.1 GCA_947564705.1 uncultured Dorea sp.
GCCATGCGCTGGAAGCGGTCTCGCACGCGCTGGGCTACAGCCTGAAAAACTGCAACAAGAACCTGTTACATCATTAGAAAGGCTGATACATGAATTGCCCTTTATAAGACTCTCAATTACGATATCCTCTGCCTCTCCCTAAGAAGCGCTGCGGATATACCCGCAAGGCTTCCCTTTGTAACGCCAGTAATTCCCAAGCGCTGCAAACAGGAATGGCTTTCCTCTCAACACTTGGTCATAATCCCGTAACCATCTGCTCTCTCCAAAAGAGCGCCGTTTAAAAGCGGGTGTTCTGACTTAGGTATCTTCACGGTATTTCCGCCTTCCCATAGAATTAACCTACAGTGACCTGAAAACCCTTACGAGATGCTTACCTCGCAACCGTCTCCAATGGAATACCACTCCTCCAATACAGCAACGGGTATTGTGCAGGATTCTCACCTGCTTCCCCTGCCGTCCCGCCTGCATCTTCTGCATATCTTATGCAAACGGACGGCCATACTTTTAAACTGTCAATCTATTTTATATATTTCCGATATTTTACATCTAAAGCATCACAGATCTCCTTTATCGTTCTTCCCGTCTCCTCAGGTCTCCTGATGATGACCAATGTTGTTCCTGTCTCGGAACACGCCTGCATCTTCTCCTGCATTCCTCCAATATCTCCGGACTCCTTCGTCACTAAGAAGGAGGCGTTCGAATAATGAATCGTCGCTATATTCATCTCTTTTGAGAAAGGAGCCTGCATCGCGATCAGATTCCTTCCGGAAAAACCGCAGCCGGCGCTTGCATCCACCGCCCCCGGCACGGAAAGCACCCTTGCGACGCAGCGCGCCCGGTAATCCGGTATCTGACAGAATTCCTTAAGGTCCTTGCTTCCGGTCGTAATCAGAATGCCTCCTTCCACGGAACTCAGGTATTCTACCGCCTCCTTTATGGATTCCACATAGACGACCGTACCCTGCCCGCTCTCCGTTTTCTCCGTCTCTTCTCTCAGACACCGAAGACATTCCACAGCCGCCTTCTCACAAGCCCGTCTGATATGTCCGGAAATCTCCGTGGCAAAGGGATGCGTGGCGTCAATCACCAACTCCACCGCTCTCTCCTCCATAAACGAAAGAATCTCCTCCCCATCCATCCGCCGGCAGGATACCTCTGTCAGTCCCTTTGGCTCAACACATTCCTTTCCGTATTCCGTTGCGACGCTTAGAATTACTTCCACATTAAATTTTCTCAGAAAATCAAGAATAACCCGGCCTTCTGTCGTTCCGCCGAATATGAGAACCCTTGGTATCTTCTCCTTCTTATCTTCCAACACTTCCGCCAAACCTCTTCATCCCTTAAGTCTCTCTTAGAATACCAAACTATCATGCTCTTCTACAAGAGCAAAAGTAATGCCGTCTACAATCCTTTTCGGCTGAAGCAAGCTCCCCTCCGGGGCGCAGAGCCTTGCCGCGCGCTCGCATACATTATCCACTCCTGTAACCTTCCTGACAAAATCAGAAGCCGATATCTCGCCTTTCACTTCCTGAAGCTTAGACGGCGGATAAGTATAAAAAGGAATCTGATATTCCCTCGCAAGCTCCAGGATACCCGGCTCCTCTTTCTTAAGGTCTATACTCGCCAACTTCACCACATCCTCCGGCTTAAGGCCATATTCCTTCAATATCTTCCTTAGGGCCGTATCAATCTTCTGTTTCTCGGTTTTGCGCCTGCATCCGATTCCCACCACAATCCTGCGTTCCCTAAAAGGAACAAGGAAGAGCACATTCTCCCTGCGATCTTCCCCGATATCCGATATTCTTTTCAGAACGGCTATTGCACATGCATAGCCTGATAACTCTTCTCTTGACTGACACCATATAAGTCCTTGCGGAAGAACACCTCCCACCGGAAGTTCGCTGTAGAAACCTATCGGCTCCTCCTCCAGCGCCGCCGCCGATATTCTGGTTACGAGATGCCTGTCGGTAATCCGGAGATGATTCTCTCTTGCAAATACGTCGACGGCAAATTTCCCTCTTACATCCGTCGCCGTCGTAATCACAGCCGCCGCGTGCATAATCTTAGCTGCTTTCTTAGCGATCTCAACCGCGCCGCCCATATGTCCGGAAAGAAGCGGAACCACATATTCCCCCTTCTCATCCATCACCAGTACCGCCGAATCCGTATACTTATCTCTGACCCAGGGGGCGATATATCTAACTGCAATCCCGGCAGCGCCGATGAAGAAGAAGGATTTCTTCCCCCATTGTTGTCCGACCCACCTCTTCATATCCTCATCCAAGACCTTAAGACCCTCCGTTTCTCCAAGCCTCGGCGTCGTATATCCTTCGCACTTATAACCGCATCCGGACAGCCCTTCTATAAGCAGTCGATTCTGCCGGTTTCCTGCCCTGGTAAAACTAAATATGGCTATCACTTTCTCTTCTTTCATATGTATCTTATATCTTAATATTGATAACTTTCAAAAAATACATTTCCGGCCACATTCACACCGCTCACCCCAAGCTGAGCCGCATACCAGTCAGAATAGAAAAAGTAACAATTTGCTACGGCAGAATGCCTGGAACCGCCAATCACCGCCTGAGCCGCCGAATATGCCGAGGCAGAAGGCCCCCTGGAAAGGACGCCGCTTAAGATCGAATTCCCGGCCGCATAGAACTGCCCTTTCTGATAAATAACCCCTGATATGCTGTTGGGGAAGGTCGGGCTTGCCACACGGTTCATGATAACCGTACCTACAGCCAGCATTCCCTCATAACTCGCGCCGCACTCACATTCCAGCACTGCCGCCAACAAAGCGACGTCGCTGGTATTGGCCGGAGCAGAGGCAGTCCCCTGGTCTGTCGGCTGTGCCGGCGCATTCTCCGAAGCGCCGCCTGTAGAAGTATTGCCTGCCGCTGCGCTGTCCGTCTGCGTATTATTCGCGGGCGTATTGCCTGTCTTCTTATCCTTCGAAGCGCTCTGCGTAATATTGCCGAGTGATCCGGAAACTTCATTATTCCGGGCTATCGCAGCCGCCGCTTCCGCAGCCCTGGCTCTTTCCAACTGCGCGTTATAGTTCGTGAGTTCGCCCGAAGCAGAGTCTATCTTAGACGTCAGCACGTCCTTCTTCTGCGTAAGCTCCTCTGTCAGAGACAGAAGCTCGTCCTGCTTCGTTTTCAGATCTGCCTGTTTTTCCTCCACATCCGTGCGCACCTCATGAAGCTTGTCCAGCATCTCTCTGTCATATTCGCTGATCGTCGCAACATATTCCGCCTTATTCAAAAAATCCGACATACTTTCCGACGCAAATACGATCGAAAGAAGCGAGATACTTCCTCCCTCGTACATGAATTTTATCCTGTCCTTCATAGATTCATACTGTGCGTCTTCATTCAGCTTAGCTGCCGCCACGTCAAGCTTCGTCTTCTCCACCTCTGCCGCCAAGTCTTCGATCTGAGCAGAAACGTCGTCAATCTCTCCGCTTAACGATGCAAGCTCGGAATTCAGATTATTCAATTCCTTCTGTAATTTTGTCGCCTTACCCTCAATTTCTTTCGATGAAGGCGTAGCATATACCAGTGTTTGAACTGATGTAACCATTACGGCACATAAAAGTCCAATGCTTAACCGTAATATATGTTTTCCTTTTCCAGCGATCATACAAATATCCTTTCCTTACATAAATATTAAAGTTTGTTACATTATATAACAAATTGTGATATAAAGCAAACATTTGTTGTTTTTTCATATCATTTAATCATCCGCCAGTACATCTGCGATAGAATTATCCCCCAAAAATGTATCGACATTATATAAGAACAATATGTCCGTTATACTGTAACTTTCGATGATATTATCTACGCTTTCATAAAAATACCTTGGGTCGATAATCACAATATTCTGATAGTACGGCAGTAAAAACTGTACCATACAATTCGCGTAAGAATCTTTAAAAAGCAGCAAATTCTTGCGTGCCTTCTGCGTCGTGCTGATATCTATCCTCGCATGGTTCCCGCCAAAGAATACGGTATACTTATCCTTATCTTTCAAACTCTCTCTGTCATAGATCGAAGTAGATTTCTCTCCTTCCTCCACATACATAACAACATATTCCTTGTTCTGCTTCTTCGGCTCATATACCTGCACAATGTCCTTTGACCTGTGATATCCGCTCTTAGACGCCAAAGTTCCCTGGAAATCATCTGCAACCGTATAGACGTTATAATCGCTCTCCGGATTACTGATTTTAAGCTCCGCCGCAAGTTTCTCAAATGCATAATATGCCCCAAGGCTTGTCCAGTGGTGGTCCGTCTTATAATAGATCTCTTCCTTCGCGTGCTTTTTCAGCGTATCCGTCACGTCTATCTTCTTAACCGCGTCTCCCGCCAAATTATGAACCTTCCTGATATCCTTCGCCTGGTCCCTGGCGGGCGCGCCATAGGGCATCTTATCCTTCAGGATGTAGGATGCGTTCGGGACAAGACACATATAAGTCGTAATATCCGAATTTCGCTTCGCAAATGCGGATATCTCTTTCAAATTCCGCTCCACATTTTTCCAATCCGGTTCGTTCGGCACTTCCATAAGATATCCCTTTTTCCCAAGATATACGCCGTTCGATTCTCTTTTCCCCATCAGCTTGTCCTGATAAAGCTTCAGCGTAATCCATTGGTTTCTCATAAAAAACTGGTCTGACACATAGCTCTCGAATTCCGACATGTACTTTCCACTCTTCACAGACTCCCAAGTCAGCTCAGGCCTCCCGGCCAGCATCCTGTTCTCCGCTTCTGAGAAACTACTATCCCGCTTGATGATATTAACAAGAACAGTAACTCCTAATATTACCACGAATACTTTAACCAGCCTGGAATAAAATTCCTCCCACCACTGCCTTGCTTCCCTCTGTCTCTCACTTTTCTTTCTTCTCTTTCCCAGTGCCATCTTTTTTCGCCTTTCCTAAAAGAATAGTCATGAAATCAGAATCTAAAATACAAGAATGGATTGTATGTGGCATTCACCAGATACGCCGTAGACAAGACAAACATCACAACATACAAGGCGACCGCAATCCCACAGTAGCTCTTCTTTTGAAGCATGAACCTGGTGAACCTTTTATAAGTATATGGCGCGGAACATAAGATTAGAACCACAAACAACAGTATATAATTATATAGATAATATACAGCCGTCGCGTCTATCAGGCCGTGCGCGCCTATTCCAAACATCCGTCCGATATACCGGAACGCACTTCCCATACTCGGAGAAAAGAAAAACACCCATCCCAACATAACAAACA
>CANODD010000209.1 GCA_947564705.1 uncultured Dorea sp.
TGTATAAGGAATTTATGCTGTACGCAATAGGTCGGAATATCAATAAATATCATCGCTTCCTACACAAAGAGCTCCAAAAATTTGAAGGAAAAATAGAGCAGAAAACAGCGTAAAAAAAGAGCTGACCATTAAAATTGACACCAAGGGTTTTTTGCGCCCAAAAATAAGAGCTATACAGAAAAAATAAGCATATCCCATAGAAGAGCATGTGCTGGAAAGCGCGGAACTCTAATGGATATGCTTATTTTGTTGTAAGGGGCTAAAAATCGCCATTAACCGACAGCCCCCGTTAAGTAAATGACATTGGTTCGCATGTCAGCTTGATTAAAAAAACTGATGGTTTAAACTATCTATAGTAGTTCAGCCATCGGTTTCTCTTAGAAATCGCCGTTGCCATGATTCGGACGGTATTGGAATGCAACTCTGTTTTCATCAAAAATTTGCATCATATTGCCGGGGATATTCTGCAAAGCCTCCCCTTCTCCATCTCATATACCTCATCGCATAACACTTCGATATCCTCCCTGTTGTGGCTTGCCATCAGGATTGTCTTCCCGCTCTCCCTGATCTTAAGGAACAGCTCTCTCATCTCCCGCACGCCGTCTTTATCCAATCCGTTCATAGGCTCATCCAGTATCAATATGTCCGGCTCCTCCATGATCGCCTGCGCGATCGCCAGACGCTGTCTCATCCCAAGGGAATACTTCTTCACATACTTCTTCGATCCGGGGTCTAATCCCACCTGCTCCATGATCCGGCTAAGATACCGGTTATCCTTCTTATTCCGGATCTGATACAGATACGCCAGATTCTTAAGCCCGCCGGCATTCCCTAGAAATGCCGGCTCTTCGATGATAATCCCCGCTGATGAGAGCAATTCCCCGGGTTTCTTCTCCTTCCCGCCGATTACGATCTTCCCGCTGTCTTCCTTCTCAAGTCCGCAGAGACACTTAAAGAATACAGACTTCCCGCACCCGTTGTATCCTGTAACACCATAGATTGCCCCTCTTCTGCATGAGAGCGAGACGTCCGCCAGCACCTCGTTATCCTTGAATTTCTTCTTTAAATGCTCTACCTTAATATATTCCTCCATGCCGTTCTGCTCCTTCTTAGCATTCTTACAATAATTGATATCCTACCCCTCTTCACTCCACTCAAAATCCATTCTCTTCACTTTCCAATTGCAGACTATGACAAATATTCCCAACAGGGCAATCAATACTATTATCATATACCGCATCGTCGGCATCCGCATGATCTGTCCGCTTTTAAATACACCGATCCGCATCCAGGAAACCGGAGACACATAGTTCAACGGCGCCGCGAACAGATACGCCGCGATCCCCGGCAGGATGACCAATACGCTCCCTGCCACCGCGCTGCATATTCTTCCGGCAAAGAGACTGACACAATACATACACATCCCCACCGCCGATATCGCCAATCCACTCAGGAGCCAGGATAACATCAAGAATTCTATCGGCTCATAATTGACGATCGTTCCATAGGGAAGCGCGATCATTTGCTGCGTCTGCACCCCGGCGTCCGTCATAGCCAGCGTTCCGATAACCTTGCCCCACTCCGGCGCGAACCTTACCTGACCGCCAAGCAAGAGGACATTTAAACCAAATGCTGCCAACCAGATCATGAAACCGGCAATCAGGATATAGATACAGTTGTAAGCATTCCACCTCTCCCTGCCCATTCGAATAATGATGTACATCTGTCTGCGTCCCAGAAAAGGAACATCCGAGAAAAAATATAACACACTCAACATAAAGATAGACAAATAATAGACGTCCGACAATAAGAACGGAAGAAAATACGGCGTAGCTTTTATTCCGACAGCGAATGCAAATGCTCTGACCGGAGCCATATAAATATCCATATAAACCAGGTTCAGGCACAGCCATACGAATGTTTTCCCACTTCCGAAACGCCAAAGAAGCATTTCAGACAGATATCCTCTGTGATTCATCATACCCTCCGTATCTCTTCTGCTATCTTCTTGTGCATCAAGAATCCGGCCAGACCTGTAAGAAGGATTCCCACAGCCAAAGCATACAGGAAATCCAGCCATTCCCTGCTCCATATCTGGTAGAAGCTGCCGAATATATAGCAGATCGTCGTCTGATGCGGCAGTCCCAGCCAAAGCTCTATATAATTGATCCAGAAATAATAGATCATAACCGGAAACGTATAGACAAACAGCCGATTCTTGAAAAACAGGGAACCATAAGCCGTACAAACCGCCAACACACCGCCCAGCAAGCTCTCTCGCACTATCCCCTCCAGGAAATAAAGAACAGGGGAATAGCGGATGATACTCCCGTACCGGACGTCCGCAAGCAACGATTGATAATACGAATTGTCCGGCAGCACCCAGGGATACTCCAGACGCATAATCAGGAAGAACAGCAGCTTCCCCAGCGCCATTGCGGCAAATGCACTGATGAACACAGCCAGAAGCTTTGACCATACATAGCTCTTTATATCCCCGCGAATCACCGAGATATAGATATATTTGTGTTCAAAATCCTCACAGAAGCATATCCCATAAGGAATCGCGCCAAATACCAGCACAAGCAGAGCCATCCGCGTCATCGTAACTCCGTCATATATGTATAAGATATCCTGCGGAAATCTTACCTGAGTCTTCGCAATAAACAGTAATGTGACAACCGTTCCGGCTACAGCCAGGATGAAATGCCCCGAGAGAAATGCCCTCTTCATATCACCGGCTAAGTAATGTGCCTTTCTCATAACGAAACTCCTAATAACTCTTTTCCGGTCTGTGCGTCATAAAACATCTGAAGGCTCTCTCCCGCAGATGTATTCCCTCTGATACTCCATCCTAAGATCAGATCCTCACTTGCCTTATCCGGTATCCAGCATAGCTTTGCCTGTGTGAGGATGATCTCTTCATCGGAGATCAGCATATCATACTTCTCCTTTATACATTCAAAAACCTCTTCAATCCGTAAAGGATTCACATATGTATCTGCAGACGTAATCTCATACATTGTTCCTGTTTCTATGAATCCAATCCCGGAAGCCTTATACATAATCTGGATCGGGGCGTTATAATCAATATCTGCAGCATAGATGCCATACATAGGAATATAGACAGGAAGGCCGTTCGCTTCCTGATTGATCGCAAAATAATACGCATTGTCCTCCTCTGTCCATTCTCCTTTTCCGGAAGTTCTGTCCTCTTCATACACAATCTCTTCCTGCCGCAGCGTCTCATACGGCAGCGAATAACATCTGTACTCATCCCCTATTATGATCCCGACATCTTCCAGATATTGCTTCACATGCAAGAATGCATCCTGCCTGCTCTCAAACGGGAATTCCTCATCATTTTGAAACAGGTCGGCGTTATAACCCGGATCGTCCGCCAGTCGGAAAGCCGTACGGACATAGCTCATTTCCTGCGGAGAATATAACAGGCTGTTTTGATCGTCCGAATATGTGATACTAAAAACACTGTCCTGCGGATCCGCATACTGATAGATATACAAAGGAGTCCCCTGATAATCCTTCTGCTCAGTGAATAGAAATTCCTGCAGGGTTGTTCCGAGATATTCTTCCGTTTTCTGCCTGACTGCTTCAACATCCGGTTTGATCAGTTTCGCCTTCGCTCCTCGCAGGCTTTTTCCTTTCAGCTTATCAGGAACAATGATTTTAGCGTCTACCCTTAATTGATTATCATAATCCTTCTGATAACTGGAAGGGAAATCTATTATGGCTGTTTCACCTTCTGCCGCGTTATTTTTCGACGGCTCCTTCCTTTGGTTCTGACAGCCTGTCATGCTTATTGACAACAGCAAAGCCATGACCGGTAATAAGTATCTGCACTTTTTCATATTCCAATTACTCCTTCCAGCACAGAGACAGTATGTACTGCCCCTGTGCTGTCTATCTCTTCTTATGGGGTAAATCTCCCCTCTACATATACACTGGGTCCAGATGTTGCCGCCGCATCATATGTTCCCAGCAAATAGTAATATTTACCAGACGGAGGATCTTTATAATAACTACCACTCAACAGGTTATTGCGATCTGACGGCGATATTGTGATATCAACGCCATATTGCGAATGTGTATCTAATAAAAATGAGCCTCCATGATAACGTACATTTCTACTAAAATATGTCGGTCTTACATAAAAGCGTTTTTCATAGACACTACCGCCCGCTTTCAAAGTCCTTTTCGAAATGTCACTGGTATTTACCTGTAGATTAAAGTAATAGTCCGTAGTATCCGCCTTCGCCGGTATAGCTGTAAAAGATGTTCCTGCTATCAGCATAGCTGCTACTGCACATACTCTCCTTATTCTTTTCCTCATAAAACAACCTCCTTGTATCTCTCACTTATTTAATCATAGGATTTGTTTTATCTCTTTTGTGATCACTTAAAAAGATTTTCCTCTGATAATAATATTTTACCATATAAAAAAATATTTTCATCCCTTTTTGCTTATCAGGCCTTTTTTATTGTTTAAGTGGAATCTGCTCCGTTTTCATCAAAAACATCCCAGATTCATTGGTAAAACTACAAATAAATCTGGGATATTTTTCATTTTATTCACTTGTATTATCACATAAATCGGCTAGTATCTATATTCCCAATATCTTCATGACACACTTGATAAAATCCAGAAGAACATATAAAAACATAGTATATAATATATTTATCTACTCGTTTCAATTTCACTTTATCAAAACAAGATTTATCATCCATCTGCAGCATTTCAAATTGACTTCTAAGAGCGCTGCATATCACTTCTATTTCATTATGTTCTATCTTCTGAACAACCTTGAATATCCGTGCATACTCTGGATTACTCCGGAACACATTTATCAGATATTTGAAATACGGGATGTCCACCACTGTACTCCATTCCAACTCTATCTGTTTACTATGATTTGTTCCTATCTGTACAATCACATTTTTCAATATATTTTCTGTTATAAGAATTAGAGACAAGGAATTTCTAATGCCAATTTTATGTATTGGCATCAGCGCTCTCTTTTCATAGAATTAATCTGATTCTTCAAAGAGTCTGTTAATGTTGGCTGATGACTTCCCCACGTACTACACTGCGACATTGATATTTTTACAGTGCGAAAAGCAAACATACTTAAAATTTTTAAAATTATTCTATTCATCTTTCCCTCCTGGAATTATAATACTTACAACAAATTGACTTTCTTTTTCTTCTATACTGATTTCACCGCCGTATTTCTTGACAACATCATTAACATTTTTT
>CANODD010000210.1 GCA_947564705.1 uncultured Dorea sp.
ACTGGTCGTCCCTGCCGATAAAATACCGGTAAAAATCCACATCCAGATAATAAATCTTCCGTACATGGGGCAGCGGGTAATACACATAAATATTATCCACATAAAAGGTATGCTTAGGCAGCCTTAACTGAATCAGTTTCAGCAGATCCGTACGGTAAATCACAGAATGCATCAGGATATACTGGTCCAGACGGAAATGCCCCATATCATCCCACCGGAAAATCTCATCCTGCGGCAGCGCATTGCGGTAATGGACACATTTCTTATGGGATGCGCCCACCTTCTCGTAAACAAAATTCGATATCAGCATATCAATCTGCTCACCGTCATCGTCAAGGTTGCGAAGCAGTGTCAGAATTCTGCACAACGCCTTTTCATCTACCCAGTCGTCGCTGTCCACCACTTTAAAATATTTCCCCCGGGCAGCGCCAAGCCCCTCGTTGACCGCATCTCCATGGCCGCCGTTTACTTTATCGATCACCCGGACAACGCCGGGGTATTTTTCCATATATTCGTGGGCGATTTCAGACGTACGGTCCGAAGAGCCGTCGTTTACGATGAGAATCTCGACCTCGTCCCCGCCAGGCAGGATACTTTCAATCGCCCGCTCCATATAATCCTGTGAATTGTAACACGGGATTGCAAATGAAATATACTTCATTCCCTTCTTTCCTCCTACTCCAATCATACACAAACCGGAAATTCCAGAAAATCCCAGAATGATTCCATACTTTGCTTAGTATAAATCATTTTCATATTTTTTCCAACCTATTCACGGCAAAATCTTCCATATATCCTTGTTCATAATTTGTTCATTCATCTTTCAAAAAACCTTCATTTCTTCAACATGGTTTCTTCACAGGTCTGGCTTATACTAAATCCATCGAAGCAATTCGAGACAAAACACAGACCACTTACGAATAGTTTTTAAACTATTTTTCGACAAAACTTTTTCATAATACATGCCGGGGATCGAATCATCGATTACCCGGCATCCTCCCTTTTATTGGGGGTTATCCAAATCTATTTTCCCGTCCAGCATATAAATCCCCTGAACCGACGAATCCTCAAGCATCTTTATAAGCTCCTCCTTCGACGCATAAACGACGGCCCCATAACTTTTTACCCCATGCTCTCTGATATAGTCAAGCGCCCCCGCATATTCATAGACATTGAATAAATTCTTGCCTCCCGGCGCACTGCCTTCAAAAATTTCCAAAAAATCTTCCCGCTCCATAAGATACCGAATCATGGACTCCATATGTTTCTCATAAGCCTCTGCCAGTGCAAGGCTTCCCTGGGTATACTGTCCAAGATCCAGATAAGGGTATTCTTCCTCATCATACGCCATTTTAAAATCATACCCTCTCTTTACGGGCGCAAATCCCCAATACCGATATCCCTCCACATCCACCGGGCAGTAGAGATAACAAGCGTCATACTCCTCCATAAATTCCACAAGCTCCTCCATACTCTTTAATCCGTCAAAGGATACCGCTGCCCTTATCTTCATCAGATCCGGCGCTTTTTCAAGGGTTTCCCTTGCCGCTTCTTTCCCCATACACAAGCTCTTCCCATTACTCTTGTAAGCAAAGGCATTCATAGGGAAATCCGAAAGGTTCCAGTTCAAATCATTCCGGTACAAATGATTCCGCACAAGCTCCAGCATGTGCGAAGTGTCTTCCCCGTCAATCTGGGTCCGCACATCAATGGTATAACGCCCATACCCCTCCGGCCACAGACACAGTTCCACAAATCCCTTGTCACCGCAGAATAGCTCCATATATACGGACATATCCAACGCAAAAGGATTTACAACAATAACAGAATCATTTTCTTCATCCACAATCTCCACCGACTGTTCCGGGCTATAATAAATCCAATCCATCAACGGCGACAACCCTAGAAGGAACGCCGGTACAATACAGATTGCCGCCGCCACAGCCCCAAGCATATAGTTCCTGAATTTTCTGCTTACCGACTTGGAAATCTTCCTGCCAAATTCCTCTTCCTTCCCGGAACCCTCCCTGTTTTCCGCCCCGCCTTCCCCTTCCTGCTGATATAGCTTCTCGTCTAATGTCTGGTCTGCATACCCCATGAGAACCTGAAACTTCTCAATATCCTTTTCGATTTCTTTCGATTCCCCGGCGTCAAGCGTACCGTTTAAGTATTCCCTGAATCTCTCCTCATACTTCTTCATACTTCCATCATCTCCTCTCCATCCAACAGCTTCTTTAGGTTCTTCCTCGCCCGAAACAGGATTACCCGCGTATTCCCATGGGAGAGGTTCAAGATTCTGGCTATTTCCTGCTGTGAAACCCCGGCAAAATAGTACAGAGCCACTGCCTCCCTCTCTGTATCTTTTAACTTCTGTATCGCCCGGTACAGCCTCTGGTTCTGTTCCTTGCGTATCATCCCTTCAAGGATTCCATCCCCGTTTCCATCTCCGCCTGCCCCATCCGTTTCTCCTTTGCGCCTGACATGCCCCTTCTGTGACCGCAGCCGTTTCTCCCTGCGCCATGTATCCAGATACAGATTCCTCGCGACCCTAAGCAGCCATGGCAGCAGTTCCTCCCCTGCAGTCTCGATCGAACAGAACGCCCTGAGAAATGTCTCCTGCATCAAATCCTCCGAAAGCCCATGGTCATGACAGAGAGAATAGAGATACAGATAGACCGCTTTTGTATGCCTGCGATACAGCTCTTCCAGAATATCTTTTTCCACTCTGCCACCCCCTTCTTCCCGCACTTCACACTCTTTATTTGTTTAACGGATACTCGCCGAAAATGTTACACAAATCTTTAAAAAAATCTACAGCGCCCCTGAAATTATTCCCTAAGGGCACACCGTAATTCATGCCCTTCGGGCGGGTTGACTTCGTCAAATAAGGTATACCCCAAGGGCACACCGTAATTCATGCCCTTCGGGCGGGTTGACTTCGTCAAATAAGGTATAGTATAATACCCCCAAAACTTGCGAAACGAGGTGATTCCCATGCTGCACATAGCAATCTGCGACGACGAAGAAACAACCGTCAAATCCAACGCCCTGATCACACAAGAATGCCTGAACGAATCTGGCTTTGCCGGAGAAATCCACACCTATACCAAAAGCGATAATCTTCTGTACGATATCACGGAAGACCGTTTCTTCTATGACCTGATCCTCTTAGATATCGAGATGCCGGGTCCCTCCGGTATGGAGCTTGCCGCCGCCGTCAAGCCTTTCCTTCCCGATGTGAAGATTATCTTTATCACGTCCCACATTGAGTATGCCATAGACGCTTTCGAGCTGTCAATCTTCCGCTATGTGCCCAAAAATGATATCGGGAAACGCCTTCGTCTGGCAATCACTGATGCCCTGAAATTACTTGCGTTAGAAGAGGGAAAGACCTATACCATAAAAGCCGGCAGCCGTCTTGAACGGATTCCCTATAAGGATATCCTTTACCTTGAACGCGACGGGAAAAATGTAAACATCGTCTCCGCCGCCGGTACGTCCAAAGTACGCCGCTCCTTACAGCAAGTCTATGAAGAACTCGGCTCCGAAGAATTCATCTTCATTGACCGCGGCTGCATTGCCAACCTCATACACATCATGCAGATAAATTCCGGCATGGCAGTATTAAAAAACGGAACTGCCCTCCCTGTCAGCCGTTCTCATTTGCAGGAAGTCAAAGAGCAGATCAACCGTTACTGGGGGATGCATCTATGACAGGCTTTATGATGATATTTTCAACCATTGCCTCCGACAGCCTGCGCGCCGCAGTCTGCTTCTACTTCATCCACAGGCTTCTTAGCGCAGGACGCCCGAAAGCAGCCGAAATCCTGGCCGGGGCGGCGGGTATCGCCGTAATCACAGCCGGTATCTATTCTCTAAGCAATACGGCTGCGGTTCCTTTTTACCAATTAGCGCTGGTCGTCCTCTGGACGGCCTTATGCGCAAGCCGGATGCAGGAAGCAGAGATACGGATGTGCCTGTTCATCAGTATTTTCTATAAGATTGCCGTTACCTTCTGGCAGTTTTTGATATGGGCAGGCATGGGAATCCTGCTTAAATCCAATATTTTTTCAGTAAGTGCGCCTCTCAACATCCATTGGGCTGCCTGGATCTTGAATCTGCTCCTGATACTGCTTACATTTTTCGTAATTAGGAAACCGGAAATGACCGGACAGGAGGCGTTCCGTCTGGCTTCTGCTATCGCGCTTACCGGATTTCTCGCCGTCGTTACACTGGGGAATCAGACCATACTCCCCATCCCCAGTGACACGCTCTATATGTGGGTGATTCTGTCCGTCATCCTAATGATGTCCGTACTGGTACTCAATCTCAACCGCCAGTATGTAATGGAAAAAGAGCTTGCCAGGCTGAAATCCGGCCAGGCCGAACTTTTAGAACGGGACTATACAGCGCTGAACCGCAGTTACACTGTGAATGCAAAATTGTTCCACGATTTTCATAACCACATGGGTACGCTTCGGCAATTCCTTGCCCGTGAAGACTATGCAGAGGCGGTAGAATATCTGGACAATCTCTGGGAGCCGCTTCGGGAGATGGCGGATACGGTATGGACAGGAGATACCGCCATCGACTATCTGATTAACAGTAAAATGGCGGCGGCTTCGGAAAAACGGATACGGATGGATGTGCAGGTGGAATTTCCCCGCAATACCAATATCCGCAGCGCTGACCTCTGCGCCATTCTTGGAAACCTGCTGGACAATGCTTTAGAAGCAGCAGGCAATGTTTCCGTACCGGAACAACGCTTCGTCTCCCTGACCATACGGCGCATCCATCAGATGATCGTCATAAAGACAGAGAACTCCTATGACGGGGAAATTCAGGTAAAAGACGGGACGCTCCTGACCACGAAGACGGAGCATGGCTTGCATGGCTGGGGCTTAAAGAGCGCGCAGACTGCCGCCGGAAAATATGACGGCATGGTGCAGACCTCCTATGACGGCAGCCTGTTCCGGGCAGTCGCCACTCTCTCCTATAAGGGGATCGGATAAAAATATTATTGAAAATATTTTCTAAGATATTGACAAAATATTTGTATTTGATAGAATACTATAAAAGGAGAGTCCTGCCAACAAGTGGACGTTCAAAAAGCGTTAGCGTCGCTGTGGTGACACTACATCTAAGGGCTATGGAAACATAGTCCTTAATATTTTATAGGAGAATTTTATGACGCAGTTGCCATTAGAGGTTTATCGGATAGATATGAAATACATTAGAAATTTACATAAAATTGATGACAGAAAAGATTCTGT
>CANODD010000211.1 GCA_947564705.1 uncultured Dorea sp.
CCTTTGGAGACGTAATCTGCGCGCCGTCTTCCCAGTATACCTTATAGCCATTGTATTCCGGCGGGTTATGACTGGCCGTCACTACGATTCCTGCGGTACATCCAAGCTCCCGCAAGGCGAATGACAGCATAGGCGTGGGACGCAGAGACGGGAAAATATATGCCCTGATTCCATTTGCCGCAAGGCAGAGAGCCGCTTCCTTCGCAAATTCCGGGGACATATTCCGAGAATCATAGGCAATCGCCACTCCCTTTTCCTGCGCTTTCTCTTTCATAATAAAGTTTGCCAGTCCCTGTGTTGCTTTTCGCACCGTATAGATATTCATCCGGTTCGTACCTGCCCCGATAATCCCCCGAAGCCCTCCTGTCCCAAACTCAAGATCTCTGTAAAACCGTTCCTCTATCTCTTTCTCATCCCCTGCGATACTTCGCAGTTCTTCCTTTGTCTGTTCGTCAAAATAAGCATCTGTAAGCCAGAACTTATATATCTCCCTCGCGTTCATTTCTTAATAGCTCCTCCTTCTTTCAGCGCTCCGTCTTTGAATTTCCTATAACCTCTCTTCGCCGTCTTCGATACAACAGTCAGCTTCTGACCCCCGCCCCGCATATCCGTCATGCAAGAATCAACGACATCAGGTAAAACGGCGTAGCCTCCTCTGTCTTATCGTCAAGTATTTCGATCTCAATGCGGTGTTTTTTCCACTCTCCATGGTGCAGAGCCGGAATTAGCTGCGCAGAATCTCCCCAGTCTGCCTCAAAATTTCCATCCAGTATACGGGCGTGACTTCTATCCCCGTCAAGTATCAGCTTCGCCCGCAGCGCCGGCCTCGCGATCGTCTGCCGGAACTGTACCCCGATGCATGACGCCTCTTCCTCAAACACAATCCTGTCCCCCGGCCTGCTGCCAATCCATCCGTTCTTAAAAATATCCAGATGTCCCGTTTTCTCTTCCGTATCAATCCGGAATCCGGAAAGTTCCGGCAGAACCTCCCTCGCCGTAAGCCTTCTGGCGTGTTCATATGCATTAGCCGTCATAGGCTTCGGCAGCCGGCCCTCCTCTTTGCCCTCATGCATTCCTGCCTTTACTTCACGAAGAAATGAGATAATCTCACCGGCTACCAGTTCATGTCCTTTATCATTAGGGTGCAGTCCGTCCTGTGTCAGTTCCTCTTCCTGATACGCCCCTTCCCTCATCCTCCGGTACAGCGTATCCTTTATACTGATATGAGGGATATGATACCAGTCCCCCACCTCATTATGACATTCCTGAACATTGATTCCCGAATCATAATATACATTATTTAAAATCATTACCGCCGGTTTGGACTGACAGCTCAGAAGCCTTCGTATCACGCCCTCATAAGTCTCCTGGAAGAACACATCCTCCCCCTCTTTGTCATTGACGCTGAAATCCACCACAACCACATCCGGCTGATACATCAGAAGCTCCTGCCATATTCTGGAAACTCCAAAGTGAGACGTTGTTCCCCCGATTCCTCCGTTCACATAAGAAAATTCTGCCTGCGGAAAAGTATCTTTCCACCACTGAAACACACGGTAGGAGAATGCCTTCTCATGCTCTGTCGCCAGGCATCCCTGTGTAATAGAGCCTCCGAAGAATCCTATCGTCAGTTTTTCTCCCTTCTCGGCTCTGCACATACAGTTTTTCAATCTTGTCAAATCAACCTGTCCCCTTCTTTTTATTCCCATTCTTTACTTCCATCCTTCAATATTCAGATTCTCAATGTATGCTGAAAGTTCATCCGCCATCTCTTCCGCTTCCGGTATCCGCAGATGTCCCGGAGTCCCTACCCCATTCCTTCTAAAAAGATACTGTGTGATTCTCTCGTCCTTTAACTCTTCCACCACCTGCCCGATTGCCTGATCCCATGCCTTATCATGGTGCAAAAGTGTTGTGCAGCAGATAATATGTGCAGACGGATAGGTTTTTCTGATATTCTCCAGAAATTCTTTGTAATGCCGGCGCCATTTCTCCGCCATTTCTCCATGTAAATCCTCTTTCATATAATCTTTAGGATTGCTGTCATTCTGCCCGAACGCAACGATTACAAGCTGAGGAATATATGTCCGAAAGTCCCAGTCCAATACCTTTCCAAACTCCGGGCTGTAGCGGATCTTATCCCATACCGTCTCCATCCCTATATAATCCGGAGCATGAAACCACCCTGTACCATCCATAAGCGCGATGCCTCCCTGGGCAATATCATGAATCTGGGCATTTAATCTCCTTGCCGTCATCCATGCATAAGAATACCAACTGTTGGAATATTCCCCGTTATGCTCCGGGTCTTCACATCCGATGTAATCCACAGCTTCCGCCGCCTCTCCTGCAGATACAGAATCACCGTACACCTCGATTCTTCTCTCCGGCTTCTTAGGCGGTTCAAGGAGCACGGCGCCGTCTTCCATCTCTATTCCAAGAAGCTTCACCTCATGACAGGCATCCTGCCTTTTAAAAATAAGCGCCTCATGCTCTTTTGTCTCTGATTGTCCGGCCCTAATCTCCAGAATTCCCCTCCCGTCTTTCGGAAGAAGCAGGGACGTCTGCTTTCCATCCAGAATACATCCCAGATAATTATCCCAGTATGCCCGGTGATTCTCTACATGGAGCCTCAGCCGATGCCCTGTAAAACGCAGATTCACTCCTGTACATGGATAGATAAAAACCGGACATTCCTTTTCGCTCCAGTCAATTCTTCCGCTGTAGGATAACCTTACATCATTCATCTTGATCCACATAATCTTCCCTCTCTCTCATGAATTAACGAAATTCCTGTCAGCAAAACAGGAAGCCTTTTCTAAGTACTGGCAAATTTGGCAAATATCACAGTCAGACAAAGGCTGTTGATCCATATAATCAACGCAAATCCTATAATACAGAAGATCGGCATCGCCGCCATTACCACAAACGCCCCCGATGCAGCACAAAGAACCGGAATACTGTTAAGCGCCGTCATAATAATTGTAACCGGGAGATTACAAAAAGCAAGATACAATGCATTGACAAACGTATTTTTTATACCGTTTTTGAACCTTGCCTGCAAAGGAAATACGTAAGTAAATGCAAATGCCCACAAAACCACAAGACACCCGATGGCAAGATTCAATACCTTTGGAAGATTCTTTCCATATAGAATATCAAATAACAAAATACCGCCTGTGCATAGAAAAATCATCCACAGCTTCGTACTATCCTTCCATTCCTCCCGAAATGCCTGCATATATTCTCTTGCCGCATACCGGCTTTCTTTTCTGATACGCCTTAGGGAAACCCGATACATAGCCGTAAGCGATGCGCCGATCGTGACAACCGGCAAAGACGTAACCACAAACAAGACATTCAGTATCATCCAGTCGCCAAGCCCGCCCATAAACTCAAAAAAGGGATGATCAATTGATAATTTCTTCACTCTTCCCACCTCTCATCCTTTCACACACATATTTAAGAAACAGCCTGCTCTCATCCAAATTCCTGCCGGACTCCGGAAATGCAAGCAGAAGCTTCTCATCCTCTTTTCCGGTAACCATCTTCGTAAATGTATCCGACCCAAGAATCACCGCCCTGCACTCTCCCTCGTCCACATATGCCTGTAAGTCCATCTCTGCCACTTCCATAATCCCATCATTAAGCGCCCGAAAGCTCCCTCCCATCTCCTTACAATGCCTGTAAAAGCTTTCTGACAGAACAACCGCGTCGATCTCCTGATTCCGCCATTGAAAGAAGAACTTCTCATAAGAGCCTTCATTGGTCCCCTCTATCTGAAATCCGTCAAAAGAGAAATGATAATCCGAATCAATAACCACCCGTTCTTTGGGAATCCCCGTACTCCCGGCAAACCCATCCCGGACTCCCAGATCTCTCTCTCCATCCGTCTCCTGATTTACAATAATACAGGTAAATAAAGGCTTCTTATTTCCAAATCCATAATGCGCCCCAAATAAAAAAATCAGAGCAGCAACAGAAACAAAAATCAATATATGATACCAATAATAAGTCCATACATAAGAACACTTCTCTTTTCCCGACATTCCGGAAGTCTTCTCTTCTATATCTCTCAAATATCTTCTCATTCGAGTCTGTCCCTCCTCTGACCTGCCAGACATTCCTTACCTCAAAAGTTCCAGATTCCGCCCGATCAGTTCACACCTCTGCTTCACGCAGTCTGCCGACCGCAATGGATCTTCCGGCGTAGCAAACAGGTAATCCTCTAATCTGTCTACAGTCGTTGTTGCCACATGCATTCTGGTGTCACAGGAGGCATAGTAGATATAGACATCTCCATTCTCCCTTGCAACCGCTCCATTGGTAAATACCACATTGGATACGTCCCCGACCCTTTCACTCCCAAGAGGGACAAGGAACACCCCAGACGGCTGTGCAACCACTCTGGACGGATCTTTTAAATCAGTTCCAAACACATAAAGCACATAGCGCAGTCCCGCCGCCGTATTCCGGACGCCGTGGGCAATGTGAATCCAGCACCTCTTCCCCTTAATCGGCGGCGCACCGGCTCCGTTCTTTGATTCCGTAAGAGTATGGTAGATCCGCCTGCTGATGATCCGTTCTTCATCAATCACAGCATGGCAGATATCATCACACAGCCCAAAGCCTATCCCTCCGCCACTTCCGGTCTCTATAAATCCATCCATCGGTCTTGTATAAAATGCATATTTACCGTCAACGAATTCCGGATGAAGCGCAACATTCCTCTGCTGAGGTGATTGTAACGTCTTTAGATTATCCAGACGTTCCCAGCTTTTTAAATCTTTCGTTCTGATGATTCCTGCTGCCGCCACCGCCGCAGACAGATCCGAAGCCTCCTTATCCTTACTCTCCGAACAGAACAATCCGTAGATCCAGCCGTCCTCATGCCGCGTAAGCCGCATGTCATATACATTCGTTTCCTCCGGACAAGTATCCGGCAGAATGACCGGATAATCCCAGAACCGGAAGCCGTCGATCCCCGTATCACTCTCTGCCACCGCAAAGAAAGATTTCCGGTCGTTTCCTTCCACACGTACCACCAAATGATATTTCCCATTCAGATATATGGCTCCGGAATTCATCACCGCATTGATTCCAAGCCTCTCCATAAAATAAGGATTTGTCTCATCATCCAGGTCATATCTCCAATGTACCGGTACGAATTCTCTCGTAAGTATCGGATATTCATACCTGTCATATATCCCGTTATAAAAGCTGC
>CANODD010000212.1 GCA_947564705.1 uncultured Dorea sp.
GGGAATACGGTAGACGGGCATGCTCTTTTTGGGGTAAGATGGTATGCGGGCTATGTCTGATGGGGTATATCAGATTCATAGCCCGCTGCAAGGCGTGAAAGCGGATCATAGAATGCCGGCCGGTTCGGCGTATCCAAAATGTAAATGGTTGTCCGGGATCATAATGTATCGTCCCGGATTGTTTCAATAATATTTTCCCGCTGCAGCTTCCGTCCGCCGATCGTGTAAGCGCCCACGATTGCCAGAAGAACCAGGCCGGTATATCCTAAGATAATGCCGTAAGGCGCATAAGGCAGGTATTCCAAAACGGAGATCTCAGTGATCGTAAGCATCGCTGCCAGTACGGCGAACTGAAGCGGAAGAGAGTAGAGCAAGGGTTTCAGACCCAGGGTCATTCCTTCCGACAGAAGCATCTTCCATAACTGCCGCGGAGAGAGTCCGACAGACCTCAGCATGGCGAATTCCTGTCTCCGCTGCCGTAAATTACCGGAGATGCTTGCCCATACATTTGAGAGTCCGATCACGGCAAGGAAGGCCGTCAGGAATGTGATGACAAGATTCATGACGTGGAGCGTACTTTCAGCCATCTCTTCGCGTTCCGCAAGGTCGCTCAGGTAATAATCACCGCTCCCGTAATAACGGGAAAGGAGTGCATCCATTTTTCTGGTAGTTTTTGGAATGCGGTTATAGTCAGGCGGGTCTTCCGTCCAGAAAATACCGCTGATAGCCTGGGCGGATGTCTTTCTGCGTTCGCAGCATGAGTCTGCAAGCTTCAGAACATGCTGCATCGGCATGAACATAGTCAGGCAGAACGAGGAGGTTTCGAATGATTCTTTCGGTAATTCGTCTCTGGCTATCAGTTTCCCTATCTGGATATCAAATTCATAATCGCCTTCAATCTCGTCCCGGTTTTTCTCGGTAAAGGTGAGAGTCTGTCCTTCCTGGAGATTCAGCAGTTCGCGGTACAGGATATTCCTTCGGCTGCTGTTTTCCGGATCTTTGGTGTAATTATTGACCAGGGCTTTAGAAGGATTATTATAATACGACTCCGGGGAGACTCCAAGTGTTTCACAATATTCACGGAATTGCTCATCCTCCAGGCCATAGATAACGGCATCAATCCGATATTTTCCATCCCGATGGACAGGAGAGTATTTTCCCTTTGCGACGATCTGGTCGAATCCGCCAAGATAGGTATTGATATCTTCAGAGGCGTCTTTCGGACCGACCCAGACGGCGCAGGACAGGGAATTGTGGATGGAAGCCCGTTTGATTCCGGGGAGGGTCTTAATCGCCTGAAGCGCCTCTGTATCGGGCGGCCGTCCGTCGCTGACACTTAGGAAGATGTGCCCGCTTTCGGACGGCGGCTGGCGGTAGATCTCATCGTTGGCTTTTTTTATCGTGACGAAATATTGAAATAGCGTAAGCATCAGGAAGGACAGGCAGAGGGAGATTGTTGCCATCCGGTAGGAACGTCTTCGGGCAAACACTGCGTTGGCAGCCAGTTCTCCTGTGATTCCCGGTAAATGAAACCGCCGCTTTTCTCTTTTGCGGTGTTTTCGTGAGATTTCGGAGTTCCCTCCTTGCTTTAAGATCTCAACAGGCAGTAATTTTGCCGCTTTGCGGGCAGGTATCCTTGCGGACAGCCATGCGGTCAGCAAAGACAGCAGGATGGCAGGAAGGATAGCCGGAAGTCCGAAAGTGACGACAATGTCCGGCCCTTCTCTGCCAAGATCATTAAAAGCATTGATCAACTGGAACAGCTTAAGCGTCAGAAGCCATCCGCAGAAGATTCCAAGAGGGAGCGGTATGGCAGTTAACAGCAGGGCCTCGGTCTGAACTATCTTTTTGATCTGTCCCGGCGTGGCGCCGACTCCGGCGAGAGTTCCAAGCTGCGAGAGCTTCTCGTTGACAGACATGATAAAGGCATTGTGTATCACCAGCACGAATACGGCGACCAGAAGCGCTGCAAACAGCAGGAACATCAGCGGCACGGCAAGATAACCCAGGGAAATCGGTCCGTTTTTTTCCGAAGGAGCGAAGATACCATAGAGGGGTAAAAGTCCGGTGTTGTATCGAAGGGTGTATTCTCCATATTCATCCTTCTCGTATCCGAGGGTTTTGGCAAGGGCAGGAAGTTCCTGATAGGTACTGCGCATCGGGTCGAATCTCAGATATACGGTAATCGAGTCTTCGGGTTTGACCGAATCTTCATCGATCCATGTCATACCGGTGTAGGACGGGACGGCGGAGGAGGTAGTGACATCCATGCGGCCGACGATGGTGTAAGTCTTTGTCTTGATTGCCGTAAATGTTTCTCCTTCATGGTAAAGGTCGGTGTCCATACAGGATTCCCCGTTATACATACGGTGTCCGACAGGAAGGGTGATGGTATCGCCGATCTTCGTATCCGGATAGTCCTCAAAATATTGCTTCGATAATGCGATCTCTGTCTCGGAAGCGGGGATGCGTCCTTCGGTAATCGTTTCTTTTTCCGGCATGGAATCCCAGTATTCCTGATTCGCGCCCCGGAAAGTAAGGTATAGTCTGGGGTTATTATTGTCGGTTATGTCAGGAAGTTTTGCTGTCTCCCACTCGCCTTTAATTAATACGGCGGAGACAGAAGCATAATTTTTAATCTGTTCCAGAGTGTCTCCCGGCGTATTATCGAATAGTTCTCCGTGCCAGTCTCCGTTATGCCATTTCTCCAGGACGACAGCGTCGGTCCACATGGTATAGACCAGTCCGCAAAAGCAGGACATCAGAGTAGTCATAAGAAACAGGGCGGTCATGATGACGGCACCGGAGCGTTTGTTCTGCCGGAGTGTATCCCACACATATTCACGTAATATTTTCATCGTCTTGTCACCTCATCAGATATGATTTTTCCATCTTCCAGCGTGATGATCCGATCTGTTTTCAGGGCGGTTTTTTCATCATGAGTGATCAGGAGAACCGTCTGTTTGTATTGCTGGTTGGATAGCTGTAATAGTTCCAATGTTTCGGCAGAGTTCTTTCGGTCCAGATTGCCGGTCGGTTCGTCTGCCAGAAGGATGGCAGGATGATAGATCAGGCTTCTTGCGATGGCGGCTCTCTGCTGCTGTCCTCCTGATAATTCTCTGGGATAATGATTCAGCCGGTCGGAAAGTCCCAGAGTCTTTGTCAGCTTCTCGAAATATGCTTCGTCTGGTTTCTCGTTGTCCAGAAGAACAGGGAGCAGAATGTTCTTACGCACGTTCAGGGTTGGAATCAGGTTGTAGAACTGGTAGACGATTCCTATTTTTCTGCGGCGGAAGACGGCGAGCTGTTCAAGGGACAGGGCAGAGATATCGGTGTCTTCTATATAGACATTGCCATCTGTCGGGCGGTCTACACCTCCCAATATGTGCAGGAGTGTGGATTTTCCGGAGCCGGAGGCTCCCACTACGGCGGTAAAACTGCCGCTTTCCAGGGAAAGAGTTACGTGATCGAGGGCTGTAACGGTTTCGCAGCCCTGACCGTAGGTTTTTGTCAGGTTGTTACATCGCAGTATTTCCATGGCTGTATGATGTCCTTTCTTAAGATTAACTTGTGAGCAGATATAATCTGAATATGCCTCTCATTTCCAAGCAAGCCAATTGTAACAAAGCAAAGTGACAGTAAAGTGACATTTTGCAAAGAGATTTTTCATGCCTGCTCTGATAGTTCTAGAAGAGAAGCAGACCGTCTGTCTTGCCGAATATTCGTTGGAGTGATACAATGATATCATCATATTAGAAAAGGAGCGAGGATTTTATGAAAGTATTATTGGTTAACGGGAGTCCCCATGCGAAAGGGAGTACATATACGGCGCTGCATGAGATGGAGAAGATCTTTAAAGAGAATGGGATAGAGACGGAGCTTATGCATGTAGGAAAGGAAGCTGTCCGGGGCTGTATCGCCTGCGGTTCCTGCAGGAAGACCGGAAAATGTGCTTTTGACGATTCGGTGAACGCGGCGGCTAAAGTATTCGAAGAATGTGACGGGATTGTGGTGGGAAGTCCGGTCTATTACGCGTCGGCAAATGCGACCCTGGTTGCGTTCCTGGACCGGCTCTTTTATAGTTCCGGATTTGACAAGACGATGAAGGTTGGAGCCTGTGTGGTTTCGGCAAGAAGGGGAGGCCTGTCGGCGACTTTTGATGAGCTGAATAAGTATTTTACGATCAGCGGTATGCCGGTGGCATCCAGTCAGTATTGGAACAGTATCCATGGGAATAATGCCCGGGAAGCCGTTCAGGATGGAGAAGGGATGCAGATTATGCGTACGCTCGCAAGAAATATGACGTTCCTTATGAAGAGTATTGCCCTTGGCAGAGAAGCGTATGGCTTGCCGGAGAAAGAGGAAAGGGTGGGAACGAATTTCATCCGGTAATAAAACCGGGATTATAGATTGCAGCCGTACAGTTGGAATATATTTTGTGAAACGGGGAATACTGTATGAAAGGGAACGGTCGGAAAAGGCAAGGACTGTTACCGGAAAAGTGCCTTCCTGCGGGCACGTATGGTCCGGCAGACTGTCTGCCGGGGGCACCCAGAAAATACAAGGAGGAATGACCCGTGAAAGCAGTAGTAAATGATGGATGTATTTCGTGCGGCGCCTGCGTGGCGGCGTGTCCGGAAGTATTCCGGTTTAATGACGACGGTGTGGCGGAGGCATATGCGCAAGTGGCTCCGGAATATGAAAGTACGGCGATAGAGGCAAGAGATTCCTGTCCGGTATCGGTGATTGATCTGAAAGAATAGAGGGAATCTGTAGAAGAGTTATTTAAATGAAAAGGATGTCTCTGGACAGACGCGGGCATATTCCTGTGAATACGCCTGTGAAAGGTCTGTGCGGGACGTCCTTTTCTTTTGGTCCCGGCTGTTCTTTTACAGGTATGGATGTCAAAGCAGTCATGGACGAGTTTTGCCATATAATTATAAAAATCAATGTATAAATAGCTGTAAATAACGAAAAGGGGTTTGACTTCCCGATATTGGAGAGTGTATACTGTACATAGTAAATCAGGAAAGTAAAAAGTTAATGAACGCACATATTCTTTTGTTAAAAAGTATCTTGTATAAAGTAAATTAAGAAAGGAAAACCATACAGATGAAGTGTCCATATTGTAACCAGCTAGATACCAGGGTGATTGATTCAAGACCGGCAGAGGACGGAAATTCGATCCGCCGCCGCCGTTCCTGTGATTCCTGCGGGAAGAGA
>CANODD010000213.1 GCA_947564705.1 uncultured Dorea sp.
AGCTCCTTAATGTCTGGTATATTTACGAAGCTTTGGTACTATATTATAGAGGGTATCCAAAGTATAGTCAATCTCTTCCGGCGTTGTAAATTCTGACATACTGAACCTTAACGTCGCATCCAGGAATTCCTGTCTCGCGCCGATGCCTTTCAGGACGCCGCTGACCTGCGGATGATTGGACGCGCATGCCGAACCGGAGGATACATATATCCCTTTTTCCTCCAGGGCATGCAGCAATACTTCGCTGCGGATACCCGCAAAGCCTACGCTGATGATATGCGGCGCCGACGTCTCGTCATACAGGCCGTGAACCACCGTATCTTCGATCTGTCCGACTCCCCGGATAAACTTTTGTTTCAGCCGCCGCATCTGCGCCACCTTCACATCCAGCCCCTGGTAGATCGTCTTTGCCGCCAGAGAAAGCCCGGCGATTCCCGGCACATTTTCCGTACCGGAGCGGACGTTCTTCTGCTGTTCACCGCCGAATACGATCGGCTTAATCTTCACATTTTCACCGATATACAAGACTCCGGTTCCCTTCGGTCCGTGGATCTTATGGCCGCTGACAGAACATAAATCCACCTTCAGTTTCTTCGGGTAGATCCGGTATTTACCGAAGCCCTGCACCGCGTCCACATGGAACAAGATGTCTTTATTGTATGCCTTCACGATACTGGCCGCCTCCTGGATCGGCTGCACGGAGCCCACCTCGTTATTCACATACATGATCGACACCAGAATCGTCTCTTCACACAGCGCCTCCTTAAGGGCGTCAAGCTTCACCCTGCCATATCGGTCCACCGGAAGGTAGGTCACGCGGAACCCCTCTTCCTCCAGATGGCGCATCGTATTAATGATCGCCGGATGTTCGATGGCCGAAGTGATCAGATGCTTTCCGGCGCGCTGATTCGCCCATGCGGCGCCCCTGAGGGCCAGGTTATCACTCTCTGTCCCGCCGGATGTAAAGAAGATCTCTTTCTCCTTCACCTTCAAAAGCTTCGCAAATGTCTCTTTTGCTTCTTTTATATATTGTTCCGCTTCGACACCTTTGGCGTGCATAGAGGAAGGATTTCCGTAATCTTCACACATCACCTTCTTCACCAGCTCGCCGACGCTGTCATAGGCGCAGGTCGTAGCAGAATTATCCAAATACACTTCTCTCATTGTTTCACTTCCTGATTCAATATTTTCTTATTACCAGAATATGTGGTGTTCCCGCAGAATGTCACACATATAAAGCTGTTCTACATGCCTTATGTTTCTAAATGGAACATAAGAACCGACAGCGCCGTCAGGCCTGCCGTCTCCGTCCTTAAGATCCGTCTGCCAAGTGTGACTGCCCTGGCTCCGTACCCAAGAGCCTGCTCCACCTCTTCCTTCTCGAATCCGCCCTCCGGACCGATAAATACGGCAACCGACTGTCCCGGTCTGATCTCTTCTATAATCTCCCTCGTCTCGCGCATTCCCCGTTCCAGTTCATAAGGAATCAATATCACATCCAGCTTCTCCGCCTGCATAAGCGCCTCCTGATAAGAGCTCACAGGCGCCACCTCCGGGATATATCCGCGGCCCGCCTGCTTCGCGGCGCTTTCGGCGATCTGCTGCCACCGCTTTGTCTTCTTCGCCGCTTTCTTCTCGTCCAGTCTCACAACGCAGCGGCCGGTACTTACCGGAATGATCCGATACACTCCCAGCTCAACGGCTTTCTGCACAATCAGTTCCATCTTATCCTGCTTTGGTAATCCCTGAAACAGATAGATCCTGGAGGACAGCTCCGTATCCGACTGCCTCCTCTCAAGAATCTTAAGAACCGCCCTGCCTTCCTCGTACCTTTCTACGGCGCAGCGGTATGTAAGGTTATTGCCGTCACTGACCGTCAGCTCCTCTTTATACCGCATCCGAAGTACATTCTTCATATGGTTTACATCAGATCCTTCTATATATATATCCGTTTCCCCCACCTGGGACGGTGTTACAAAAAAATGCTGCATCTCTCGCTCCTGCTTCTTATTATTTCCCTGTCGGACTGTCTGTCTGACTGTCTGAAATCCGCTGCGTCCCTTCATTCTTACTGTACTGTCTGAAATCCGCAGCCTTCCTTAATTCTTTCTTGCAGTCACAGATACCCACTCGCCCTGATGATTGATCTCTAAGACTTCAAGCCCGGCGGCTCTTACTGCCTCCGCGACGGCGGTCTCCTTATCGTCTATAATCCCGCTGGTGATATAGATTCCGCCCTTTTTCATCTGACGGACGATAACCGGCGTCAGAGGGATCAGTACGTCCGCCAGTATATTTGCCGCAACGATATCATACTTCTCATACCCTGCCGCATCCTGCACCGCCTTATCGTCGATAATATTTCCGATCATAACCTCATACTGCTCCTTCTTGATTCCGTTGACTTCCATATTTTCATGAGTCGCGTCGATGGCGCAGGGATCTAAGTCCGTCCCCACAGAATACCCCGCTCCAAACTTTAACGCCAGCATACCCAGAATTCCGCTGCCGCATCCTACATCCAGAATCTGCGCGCCCTCCGTCACATATTTTTTCAACTGGCGGATACATAGCTGCGTCGTCTCATGCATCCCTGTCCCGAACGCCGTCCCCGGATCGATATGGATAACCATCTTGTCCTCGTCCTTCGCCTCCACCTTCTCCCAGGACGGAATCACCAGAATATCATCGATATAGAACTGATGAAAATACTGCTTCCAGTTATTCACCCAGTCGATATCCTCTGTCTGGGATTCTTCGATGGTACAATCCCCGACATTCAGATAGGCGCGCATCTCCTCCAGCTCTTTCCTGACCTGCAAAAGAATCGTTCCCTTATCCTCTTCCTCCTCCAGATAGAAAGTAAGATACGCCTTCCCGTCGTCCTCCGGGATATCCGGAAGGATATCCACGAACATCTGCTCCTTGTCCTCCTTCGTGAGAGGAACCTTATCCTCGATCTGCACTCCCTGTATCCCCAGGTCCATCAGCATACTGCTGACGATATCCTCGGCCTCCGCCGTCGTCGTAAGCCGAAATTGATTCCATTTCATAACCTCTCTCCTCTCATTCACACCTAAATACCGCTTCTTCGGCATTCTTCCGTAATTGGCATGCCTCCTCTTCCGTAAGGGCATATTCCCGGAAAAGCAGGCCGAACTCCCTGCCCACCCAGGTATCGGACACCGTCATATTATCACTGTTAACCGTCGCCTTGATTCCTCGTCTCAGATATTCCCGGAGCGGATAATCCGAGAGCCTCTTAACTGCTTTCGTCTGCAGGTTGCTTGTAGGGCACATCTCAAGAATGGTTCCTCTCCCGGCCAGTTCTTCCATGAGCTCCCCGTCCTCAATTGCCCGTACGCCGTGACCGATCCGCGCCGCGCCGAACTTAAGCGCTGCCCGGATACTTTCCGGTCCGTCCGCCTCCCCGGCATGGATGGTAAAGGGCACGCCAAGGCTTCCGGCAAGCGTGAATTCCTCTTCAAAATCTCTGGTAGGATATAAGCCCTCCGCGCCGGCAAGATCCGCCGCCGCGACTCCTTTCCCAAGATATTTTGCCGCCGTCCGGACTGTCTCCATATTCGCCGCATGAGTCCTGTCCCCTCTCATACAGCACAGGATCGCCCTGATACCGATTCCTCCCCGGCTCTCTTCCTCCGCCTGCCGAAATCCCGTGAGCGCCGCCTGTACCGCCTCTG
This sequence comes from uncultured Dorea sp., assembly GCA_947564705.1. Classification (GTDB taxonomy): domain Bacteria; phylum Bacillota; class Clostridia; order Lachnospirales; family Lachnospiraceae; genus Sporofaciens. Next base: position 3,702 of record CANODD010000213.1, read on the forward strand.
TCTGGGTAAGTCCCTTCTCCCCGTGAAGCTGCGGCGCAAAGCGAACTTCCGCATATTCAAGCCCTCTCTTTTCCAGCTCCTTCCCCAGATCGTAAGCCGCAATTCTCAGATTCTCCGCCGTCTGAAGAACCGCAAGAGGAAGCTCAAAGCACTTCAGATATTCGTTCAGACTCTCACAGTCAATCCGCGCCGTCAGATACGGACGCAGCCCTTCTGCCGTATCTGACGGAAGCTCTATACAGTCTTTCCCTGCAAGCTTCAGGATCGTCTCCGCCGGCAGCGAACCGTCCAGGTGAAGATGAAGGTCTATCTTCCCAAAATCCTCCATATATCCTTCACGATCAGCCAGATTACTCATAGGATCTTCTCCCATTCCTTCTCCCGGAACCCGGTCAGCACCGCAGTATCCGTCACCAGAATCGGCCGCTTCACCAACATACCGTCCGACGCCAGCAGTTCATACTGCTCTTCTTCCGTCATATCCGGCAGCTTATCCTTAAGCTGCATCTCCCGGTATATCATACCGCTGGTGTTAAAGAATTTCTTAAGAGGCGCCCCGCTTTTTTGGTGCCAGCTCTTAAGCTCTTCCTTCGTGGGATTCTGAAGTTTGATATCTCTTTCTTCAAATTCGGCCTCCTTCTCCTGAAGCCATTTCTTAGCTTTCTGGCATGTACTGCATTTTGGATAATGAACCAACAACATATCATACTCTCCTTTCTTCATCATGGCTCCTTACAGTCATGATTCTCCCTTGCCTACATGGATTGCTCCACATAGATTTCTCCACATGGAACTGAACATTACCGAAACTAATAATACCCTCTCCACATATTCATATACATGTGAAGGTTCGTCCATATATGAAGCCAGATAATCCTGCCTGCCCTCTCCCCGCCGGGGTCGTCTGCCGCCGCCGTCACATAGCGGCCGACATTCTTTCTGGCATAATGATCCGCTTTCCTTAAGTGCCATCCGCTGGTTACCACGACACAATCCTTGAAACCGCAGTTTCGCATCATCCTGCCGGAATACAGCATGTTATGATAAGTACTGACCGCCTGCTTCTCCTCCAGAATATATTCCTCCGGCACCCCCAGTTCCTTTGCGTATCTTTTCATAACCTCTGCCTCCACATGGTGATTATATACGCCGGCGCCTGACATAATCAGATATTGTACTTTTCTCTCTTTCCACAATTCTACAGCCTTTTCTACCCTCGTCTTCAGGATCTCCGAAGGCTGTCCGTCATTCTCCGCCCGGCAGCCGCAGACGACGGCGCAGTCATATTTATCCTGTTCCCACCGCACCTTCGGCCTGCGGAACATGACGCAGAACAGCAGAATATTCGCTCCTGCAAAACCTGCCGTCATCCATCCTATCTTACTGAATATACTCTTCATCTGTCCTACCTCGTCCGTTGTCGTAGTTCTTTTGTCATTTTACACTCTTTCTATTCACAATGCAAGAACCTGTTCATATTCTATTTTTACCCCCTGAATTAAAATTTTAATT
>CANODD010000214.1 GCA_947564705.1 uncultured Dorea sp.
CATATTATTCTACCCCCTTCACACGTTTTGCAACGAGTTCGATATGTTCGCTGTCTGCGCATCCGACAACGGCTTCTTTGCCGATCTTGACACTGTCCGCGACTAACGCGCGTGTCACTACGGCTCCGGCTTCCACTTTAACGCCGGGCATCAGGACGCTGTCGATGACCTTCGCGCCTTCGCCGACTTCTGCGCCGGTGAAAAGAACAGAATTACGCACTTCCCCCTCGATCACACATCCCTGAGTGATGAAAGCACGCTTAATCTGAGCATTTGCTCCGATATAATGTGGCAGGGTCGTTACATCTTCCGTATAGATCTTCCATGTCGGATCATTCAGATCCAGTTCGTTGTTCGTATCCAGAAGGTCCATGTTCGCTTCCCACAGGGAATCGATGGTGCCGACGTCTTTCCAATAGCCTTTGAATTTGTATGCGAAAAGACGCTTATCTTCATTCAGGAGGTGAGGAATGATGTCCTTTCCAAAATCATGCTTGGAATCAGGATCTTTCATATCGGCAACCAGCATCTTACGCAGAGCTTTCCAGTTGAAGATATAGATACCCATAGACGCAAGATTGCTCTTCGGGTGTTCCGGTTTTTCTTCAAAATCAAGGATACGCCCTTCTTCGTCGGTATTCATAATACCGAAACGGCTTGCTTCCTTCATCGGTACGCCGATAACGGCGATGGTCGCGTCGGCATTATTTGCTTTGTGTTCTGCGAGCATCTTCGCATAGTTCATCTTGTAGATATGGTCTCCGGAAAGAACAAGCAGGTATTCCGGGGAATAGGTGTCGATAAAGTCGATATTCTGTGAAATCGCATCTGCGGTTCCGCGGTATACGTCCAGATTAGCATCGGCTTTTTCGCGCGGAGGAAGTACGAATACTCCGCTCTCCTTTGCATCGAGCCCCCAACGGCGGCCGGCTGCAACATAGCTGTTAAGAAGTACAGATTCATACTGGGTCAGTACGCCGACAATATCAATGCCGCTGTTGGCACAATTGCTCAATGGAAAATCAACAATACGGTACTTGCCACCATATGAAACGGCCGGCTTAGCTACTTTATTCGTCAGATCATGAAGACGAGAGCCACGGCCGCCAGCTAAAATCATTGCTAACATGGTATTTTGTTTCATAGTGAGTCCTCTCTTTCAATTTGTGTTACATGATATTTCCTATTATACAATTTTTTGAACATTATTTCCATATTTTTCGTAAAAAAAACCCATATTTTTGTTATAAATTTGAATAGAATTAAAATTTTATTTTTAAAAATCCTTACATTTAAGGCATTTTCGTGATATAATACAATAAATAAAGGGATTATATGTCATGGGGGTACAACTTCATAGCTGTTAGTCTAGACATATTGGCGTACAATCTTAGGCAGTAAGGGGAACTGTTAGATTGTGCGCCATTTATCTTCTTAGAGGGTAAAGGCCATAGAGTATGTTCAAACTGTCGGATGTATGGATGGCTGCGCGTTTGCGAACCTGCGATACAGCAGGATGCATCTGGGCGGGAGACGTGCAGGCGGTTTGGAGCATGCGAGGTTATATGGTGTACATGTGCCATATATCAGGCAATCCTTTTAATGGAATTGTTGATATTTAATCGAGCGCTCGGGTTTTGTAAGGAGGTAATTATGTTTAAGATTGGTGATTATGTGGCACATTATAAGGAAGGTGTCTGTGAAGTAATGAGTATTGGGAAACTGAGTATAAGCTGTTCGGACAAAGATAAGGAGTATTATACTCTGAAGCCGCTCTACAATGCAGGGGGTACTTTATATACGCCGGTGGGGAATGAGAAAAAACAGATCCGGGAAGTAATCTCCCTGGAGGAAGCACAGACATTGCTTAATGAGATTGCAGATATTGAGTTGATTGGGGTTTCGGATGAGAAACACAGGGAGTCGTTTTATAAGGAGGCTCTGTTAAAGAATCAGTGCAGAGATTGGGTCGCAATTATTAAGACGTCTTATACGCGTAAGATGAAACGGATAGCCTCCGGAAAGAAAGTGATCAATGTGGATGACAGGTATCTGAATATTGCAGAGAAGTTTTTATTTGGTGAACTTGCGGTTGCCCTGAAGATGCCGCGGGAAGAAGTAAAAGGATATATTAAAGATTATTGGAAGGAGAATTAGCAGAAATCAGATAGCAGGCAGATAACAGGTCAGAGCTTTTGCAGGAACACAATAAATCTCCTTGAATATATTATAGCATTAGAATTTTTAAGGAGGATTATTATGAAAAAGCGACTGCTTGCAGCAGCTTTGGCCGGTGTGCTTGCCTTTGCTGCCCTGACCGCATGCTCTTCTAAGGATGAGAAAGCGGGAGCGGATGTTTCATCCGTAGAAACGAAAGACAGGTCAGAAACAAAAGATGTGGAGAAGAACAAAGAAGATGATACGGCAGAACCTGTGAAGGTTATATTGAATGAAGTCGCACATTCTATTTTCTACGCTCCGATGTATGTGGCGATCGAGGAAGGGTATTTTGAAGAGAAGGGCATTGATCTTGAATTGGTTACGGGATTCGGTGCCGATAAGACCATGACGGCGGTGATATCAGGAAGCGCGGATATCGGCTTTATGGGTTCGGAGGCCTCTATTTACACTTACAATGAGGGTGCGAATGATTATGTCGTGAATTTTGCACAATTGACTCAGCGTGCAGGAAATTTCCTTGTTGCACGGGAGGAGATGGCAGACTTTTCATGGGATGATATTAAGGGAAAGAATGTCCTTGGCGGCCGAAAAGGTGGTATGCCGGAGATGGTATTTGAATATATATTAAGGCAGAACGGGATTGACCCTGCACAGGACGTAGCGATTGACCAGAGTATTGATTTTGGATCAACTGCCGCTGCGTTTGCTGAAAATCAGGGGGATTTTACGGTTGAATTTGAGCCGGGAGCCACAAGCCTTGAGAAAGAGGGCAAGGGCTATGTGGTAGCGTCTCTCGGAACCGACAGCGGATATGTTCCATATACGGCTTTCTCAGCGAAAAAGAGCTATATGGAGGATCATCCGGAGGTGATTCAGGGATTCACAGATGCGCTGCAGAAGGGCATGGATTATGTTCAGTCTCATAATCCGGAAGAGATAGCCAAGACGATCGCTCCCCAGTTTAAGGAGACGGATCAGGAGACCATTACAACTATTGTTACACGTTATTATGATCAGGATACCTGGAAAGAGAATTTGATATTTGAAGAAGAGAGTTTCAATCTTCTGCAGGATATTCTGGAAGATGCAGGAGAGCTGACGAAGCGGGCTCCGTATGAGGACCTTGTTACTACGGAATTTGCCGAAAAGGCGGTAAAATAAGGAGTTGCAAAATAAATGCCGGAAGAGGAGGATAATATATTATCCGGACTCTTTCGGCAGTTTTTTGTGCTATCTTCTGTTTTGCTCTTCTACCAGATGCGCGGCTCCGTACATTTCCCTTAACTTCGGCTTTTCAATCTTTCCGGTAGCATTCCTCGGCACGTCTGCGAAAATGATTTTTCTCGGACGTTTGTATCTTGGAAGCTTCTTACAGAATGTGTTCACATCATCTTCCGTACAGATGATGCCGGGTTTCAGAGACACGATAGCAGCGGCTATCTCTCCAAGACGTTGGTCGGGAAGACCGATTACGGCGACATCCAGTATAGCGTCGTTAGTGCGCATAAAGTCCTCGATCTGTACCGGGTAGATATTCTCGCCGCCGCTGATAATCACATCCTTCTTACGGTCTACCAGAAAGATGAAGCCGTCTTCATCCTCCATCGCCATATCGCCGGTATAGAGCCAGCCGTCGTGAAGAACCTCTTCGGTAGCTTTCTTGTCGTTATAATATTCGACCATGACGCCGGGCCCTTTGACCGCAAGTTCTCCGGTTTCACCCTGCTTTACCGGATTCCTTTGCTCGTCGGTGATCTTCGTCTTCCAGCCGAACCCTGCTTTGCCGATGGCGCCGACCTTGTGGATATTATCTACGCCCAGATGAACGCAGCCGGGACCGATAGATTCGCTCAGTCCATAGTTCGTATCATACTGATGGTGCGGGAAATACTCTTTCCAGTGTTTGATCAGGCTTGGCGGAACCGGCTGGGCGCCGATGTGCATCAGACGCCATTGATCGAGCTGGTACATATCGAGCTTGATCTTCCCGGTGTCCAGAGCCAGGAGAAGATCCTGTGCCCACGGAACCAGAAGCCATACGATCGTACATTTCTCTTCGGATACTGCTCTGAGAATAAATTCCGGGTTTGCCCCTTTTAACAGGACGGCTTTTCCGCCGGTCAGGAAACTTCCGAACCAGTGCATCTTGGCTCCGGTATGATAAAGAGGCGGGATGCACAGGAATACATCATCCTTGGTCTGTCCATGGTGGTTCTGCTCTACCTTGGCAGAGTGCATCAGCGCTTCATGCGTATGTAATATTGCTTTCGGAAAACCTGTTGTCCCGGAAGAAAAATAGATCGCGGCATAATCATCGTCATTAATATCAATCTTTGGAGATCTGCTGGAGCAGTTCGCGGAGTGCATCGTATAATCTTCAGCAAAGCCCGGACAGCCGTCTCCTACATAATAGAGCAGGCGGTGTTTACTTATATTGTCTGCGATTTCCTCCACACGCCCGATGAATTCCGGTCCGAATACCAGAACGTCTACTTCCGCAAGCTCCACGCAGTACTGAATCTCCTCTGCGGAATAGCGGAAGTTTAGCGGTACGGCAAGCGCTCCTGTCTTCAGAATACCAAAGTAAATCGGCAGCCATTCCAGGCAGTTCATCAGAAGGATCGCAACTTTATCACCCTTTTTGATTCCGCGCTCCAGCAGAAGATTTGCAAAACGGTTTGATTTTTCATTAAAAACATTCCACGTGATTTCACGTCTGTAATAAGATGCGCGGACCGGCTCAATCAGTTCATACTCCTTCCAGGTCACACGTCTTGTTTCCGGCATCTCCGGATTAATCTCTACCAGACATACGTCGTCGCCGTATAGCCGGCAGTTTTTCTCCAGAATATCTGTAATAGGCATTGGAAAATCCCCTTTCTCATATCATTTGTCACTTTAACGCTTTTACTCATTAAAGCTAATGATACCCAATTTAAAAAGGAATGTCAATGCTTTTTTCATCCTTCGCAGCTTTGACGCTTAAATTTATGTTTACTTTCTTAGAGCACATTGGATTCCATTT